>JAGANE010000308.1 GCA_017624395.1 Clostridia bacterium | reverse complement strand
TTTTGGCGCACTGGTGTGCGAAAAATATCCCAACGCGCTCTTTTTAAAGCCGCACACGGGGCAGAGCTTTATGCTGGGAGACATGAAGGTGGACGTGATGTTTACGCACGAGGATATGGTGCTTGCCGACAAGGCGGTGCTGCCCTTGAAGGAGGTCAACAACACCACCGTGGTGATGAAATTTACGATCCACGGAAAGACCTTTATGCTGCTTGGTGACGTGGGAACCGTGGTGGAAAACCCCGATTACCTCATTGTGGAGGATATGCGTGTGGAGGGACGGATCCTTGGAATGTATCAGGATGCTCCCGGCTCCTATGCGCCTCTGGTGAGTGATATGGTGCAGGTATCGCACCATGCGGTCAACTACCGTATGGCGGATTATTATTTTGCCATTCACGCGCGCTACGCTATGCTCCCGGGGTGTGATATGGCATATGAGGATTATCCCGCCAGCTTCTTTTACCGTGTGATCCATCAGCTTGTCGTTTCGGATGCCGTTGAGGTGCTGATGGCAAGTCGAAAGACACAGTGGTTTGAGATCGGCCGCGATGGAAGCATTACGATCGGAAGTGAACCGTTGCGCGGAGCCGATGACGATTATCTTGCCTATCTTGAAACCTTCCGTCCCTTTGACATCAAGGCGTTGCCCTTTATGGCAGAGTGACTGTATTCGTCAAATATGAGAGAAGAACCCCCAAGACACTGGAACGGTCTTGGGGGTTCGGTTTTTAGATGTATGATTATTGAATGACCTCGAAGGGGCAGAGGTCGTTTTTGCGTGTGGGCAGGAGACGGAAGGCAAAGGAGAAGCTGGTTTCCTTTAGCCGATATGCCTCATTCAGCGTCGGACCGCAGGAGGCGGAGCCAATGCCGCTGTGGCGGTAATCAATATGCACAACGGTCTCTGCGATCGGGGTCAGCTCGTAGTCGTGCGGTGTTTCGGTCAATTGCTCTGCAGTGTAGTGCGAGCAGTTAAAGCTAAAGCGCTTGTTTTCCTCGGTGTTGCATGCCAAGAGTGCCGAGCCTGCCGCTGTGGCAACCTCCACCCAACGGGTATCGGTGTGCGCCATGTTTTCCTGCGGACGGATATAAGGCTCAAAATGCTTGGTAACAGTCGTTTCAAACATACCCATGCGGGAGGCGTGTCGCTTGTCCTCGTAGGACTCCACGGGACCTCTGCCAAAATAACGCAGCTCCTCAAATTCCTTCGGCATTTGGAAGGTGAAGCCAAAGCGCGGCAGGAATGGGTGATCCTTTGCAACGTTGACGTCTGTTTTTACGGTCAAGCCCTCGCCGTGTATAAAGATGTAAGTCACCGCCATGTCAAGCAGGGGACGCTTTGCGCGTGCTCCCATGGAAAGCTTTGCCACAACTGTGATACGACTGTCTGTCGTCTCGGTCAATTCGCAGTCATAGCAGTGCAAAAGGAGACGGTCATAGCCCGCAGGGATCCAATCGCGCTTGATCCTGCGGTCGTTGTCGGTGGGGGCGCGCCAAACGGTGGGAACGATGGGAGAGGAAAGCATTTCCTTTCCGTTGTCTGTCACCGAGGAAATGACGCCGTGAACACGATCGACCGTCCAGGTTGTTTCTCCGTCGGTAACTCGGATCGCGTTTTCCTCCGTATTGGCAAAAAAGTCGGTGCGAACTGCGGGCATGTTCAAGGATTTTGCGGCAATCGCGCAAAGCTCGATCTGCTCAAAGCCAACCTCGTGATTGATGCCTGCCCACGGGTGCTTTACGTTGGAATAGAAATAGAGATTGAGATAGCAGAAGCCATCCAGCGCGTTGACCTCACCGAGTGGCAGTGTGTAGGTGCGGCGTTGCTGCGGCTTGATGGAAAGACCTGCAATTCTGCCTTGTCGAATCACCTTGCCGTTGCGTTCCACCGTCCAAACCAGATCAAGATCGGAAAGATCGGTAAAATAGCGCATATTGCGCAGTGTCAGCGTATTTTTGGCAGGATCAAATGCGGTCATACGGCAGGGACGCAGGACGTTTTTGTATTCCAGCATTCCTGTGTGCGGACGGCGGTCGGGATAAAACATGCCGTCCACGCAAAAGTTTCCGTCATGCGGATAATTTCCAAAGTCACCGCCGTAGACGTAGGCAGGCTTTTCGGGCGTGCCGATGTCTACCGAGTGATCGGTCATTTCCCAAACACAGCCGCCAAAGAAATTGTCGTGCTTGTAGATGCACTGCCAATATGCCTCAAGGTCTCCGGGGCCGTTGCCCATTGCGTGGCTGTATTCACAAAGAAAGAGCGGCTTGGTCACACTTTTATCGTAGAGATAAAAGGGGATCGGGTTGGAGCTTGCCTTTCCCGTCGGTGCTCTTTCGGTCAGATCAAGGTACATTCCGCTTTCAATATCGATATAATCAAAATCAATGCGCTTTTCCTTGCCGAAAGAAAGATTGTAAAGCTTATCGGCACGGCGTGAGGCATCCTCACAGTGGACGATACAGCCGGGCATACGGCGGTGGAAGTATTGGCTCATCAAACGGTGATTCAGCCCTGTTCCGCTTTCGTTGCCCACCGACCACATCAAAATGCAGGCGTGGTTTTTGTCGCGCTCCATCATGCGCTCTGCACGGTCAAGATAGGCTTGACTCCATGCGGGATCGTCGGTCAGCTCGTCCCAATTTCCCACAGATTGCATTCCGTGGGTTTCAAGGTCGGCTTCGTCACAAACGTAAAAGCCGAGGCGGTTGCAAAGCTCGTAAAAGCGTGGATCGTTAGGGTAGTGGCTGGTACGGATCATATTGACGTTGTGCGCCTTGAGCAAATAAAGATCGCGCAGGACGTGATCCATCGGCGTTGCCGCACCGAGCAGAGGGTGGCTGTCGTGGCGGTTGATGCCCTTGCCCTTGACCTTTTTGCCGTTGACGTAAAGGATCTTGCCAAGGATCTCAAAGCGGCGGATACCTACCTCCTGACGGATATGCTCGTCTCCTACTGTCAGACAAAGCGTGTAGAGGGAGGGAGTCTCATCGCTCCAAAGCGCGGGCGAGGAGACGGGGATGGTCAAGGTATTGCTGCCGTCCACGGTCAAGTTGCCGCTTGTCAGCTCGTCACCGTTGGGGGAGAGGAAACGATAGGAAATCTCGGCTTTGGCATTGACGGTCAGCTCCGCCGTCACGGTTGCATGATCCCAAGGGGCGTTGATCTCTGTACGGACGTAAAGATCGTTCAGGCGGATCTTGTCGCGCATCAGGAGAAAGACCTCACGGAAGATGCCCGACGTGCGGATCTTGTCCTGGTCCTCCAGATACGAGCCGTCACACCACTTTAGCACCAGCACCTTGACGTTGTTGGTGCCCGCGATCAAAAATTCGTTGATCAGGATCTCGGAGGTCATATGGCTGACCTGACTGTATGCCGCAAAGCGGTTGTTGATGTAAAGGTAAAAGCAGGAATCCACGCCCTCAAAATTGAGCATGATATCACGTGCCGCAAGCGTTTCGGCATCGATCTCAAAGCTGCGCTCGTAAAGTCCGCAGGGATTGTCATTGGGAACGTGCGGTGCATCCACGGGGAAAGGATAGTTGACGTTGGTGTAGTGTGCGGTATCGTAGCCGCGCCCGCGTGCCAATTGCCAGCTCATGGGAACCTCAAGTCGGTCAGCCCCCTCGTTGCTGTAAGAGTCTGCGGTAAAATCGGGAAGATCATTTACCGATGCAAAATAGCGAAAGCTCCATTCACCGCACAGAGAAAGAAAACGGTTGGATACGGAGCGGTTGCCGGTTGCGGCGGCAGCATCGCTTTGATAAGGGATCAAATAAGCATGGGGGGCTTGACACCCGACGTGCAAATGGTCAAGAGAAAGATGATAAGGAAGCTTGGATTTCATATTGGTCATTTCCTTTCTGCGTAGGGTTGATCATACTACCTTATTATTACATATTTTTCACCTTTTGTCAAGGGCTTTCTACAAAAAGAAAAACAAAAACGGAAGTCCTGCCGCAGCAGGATTTCCGTTTTGGATCGGTTTACGCCAAAAAAACGTTGGTAGCGCGGAGCTTTGCGCTGTTTTTGGGATCGGGCTCGGTGTCAAACGTCACCTTTTGACCCTCGGTAAGAGTTTTAAAGCCCTCTACCCGGATCACGGAGAAGTGAACGAATACGTCGTCGCCGCCCTCGTCGTTGGAGATAAAGCCGTAGCCCTTCTCTGCGTTAAACCACTTTACTGTACCTTTGTTCATGTCGGGTACCTCCTGGAATATAATGTGTACCCGGAAAAAACGAAAGCCCCACCCTCTTGCGCATCGTGTCATCATGATCCGCAAAACTGTGAGACCAAGGATAATTATCTCGAATACGCCTTTAGTATATCATAAAAAAACCGATAAGTCAATACTTTTTTTGAAAAAAAGGGAAGAAGCACCAAGGCGCTTCTTCCCAAAATGACATTGTTAGGTGTCCAAAACTCAAGCGAGCTCTGCGAAATACTTGATGGTACGAACCATCTGGCTGGTGT
>JAGANE010000307.1 GCA_017624395.1 Clostridia bacterium | reverse complement strand
TACTGCCGCCGTCAGTGGCATCTTGCCGATGACACCAATTTAAAATATCAATATTTGCAGGCATTTGACAAGGCGATGCTGGCGCTGGTTAAGGAAGGACGCTTTTTCAGATTCGTGCCAAAATGCTCCTTTATCGACGAGGGCTGTCAGGTATTGGTTTACGAAAGGGCAGGAAAGGTGTTTGTGTTGAATTTCAGCCCCGACCGTGCCTATGACGGCTATTGGGTGGCGGTTCCCACCGTAGGACGTTAACGCGTAGTGCTTTCCACCGATGACGCAGCCTTTGGAGGCTGGGATCGCATTTCCACAGAATATATCTACACCGCCAAAAAGCAGCCTGACGGTAAGGCAAGATTGCAGATTTATCTCCCCGCCCGCACAGGGTTGTGCTTGAAAAAGGTTTAATGAACTTCTTTTAGACAGTTGGAGGAAAATATGAATATCAAAAATGATTTTCAAAATATGAAAAAATATGAATTTATTGCAAAAAATTCAACTTGGTTCAAGCATTGTTCCGTTTTGGTCTACGGTTTTTATCATTTTTTATACCATATTTTTAAGTACAAAGTGGAAGAAAAATAAAAACAAGCTCACTGTTATTATTTTTTCTTCAATGATATTGGGAATGCTCATTTATGGTGTTCTTTTTCCCATTCACAAGGTTTTGTGTTTTGTCGTACTTGGAATATTCATGATAATACCTAATTATCTGTTGATAAAATTGCAAATGAGTTCTATTTGAAATAAGTCCTCCCGTGTTTTTATATTGTTTTACGAGGTTGACTATGAAAAAAATCACAAAACTTGAAAAAAATATTCTTTTTACAAGAATAAAAGCCTCAATCATGTGGATGATTCTTCTTCTTGTCTATGTTTACTTTTTTACGGTGCATTGGGTTTTTGGGCTTTTTTGGAGTTTTTCCTTTCCTGTCTTTGCCTATATGTTCTATCAGGAAAATTTATATTATCCTTATCACTCTTATTTCCGTAAATGCTTTTTAAAAAAGTCTAAAGAAGAACGTCAGCATCTCAGTAATCAGGTGGAATTGTTGGGAAAATATTTGCATTTGGGAGAGGTTGTTTTTTTAGAGCAACAAATAGTGTTTACCAAATTTGGTGTTGTTTTATCTTATGACAATGTAAAGAATATTTTTTATAAAAAAAGATTTGTTGGACGCGATTCTTCAATAAAAGTTTTTTATTATTTGGTTACCATAGAAACTGAAGATTCTAAAGTACCGTTTCAAGGCTTACGATCTCGATAAGACCTTTGTTGGTGGAGATAGTATGTTTTCTAAAATAAAAATCTGGATTTTTTCTCAAAAGAATAAATGTATTGATCAGAAAAATCACTGAGATAGTTTTGGATTGGCAACAATTCTATACCAATGGAAAATTTTTGACGCAAGACGCAAATAGTTTTTTGGACTATTTAAAACAAGACATATAAAAAGTTCCTTTTTTGATAAAAGTCGTCACTTTTTTGTCTTGCATTTTGATACGGTATATGCTATCATATTACAGTCGGACATGATGTTAAAAGGATGATAAAACAAAGCAAAAATACTTTGGAGGATTGGATGCCTTGATGGATTGGTCTTGTTATTCCGATTTTTTAAAATGCTTGGGTGTTGACGCAATGCCGCAGCCTTACGGTCGGAATTTTGATGAAGTCATGAGAGAATACACCGCGCGGGGCGTTTGGTTTTTGCAGGATGATTTTTTAATCTCCTTGCAGGAGAAGTACAAATTGTTTCCGCAAAAATATGAGTTTGTCCAAGCCTCCTTGCGTGCCGTGCGAGAACACGAGCTTCTTGCGCGTCACTCGCTTTTGCTGTATCATATGCTCTCGGATCGCAAAGAGGGGAGTGTTGTAAACGTTGAGCATCTGCCCATCCCGCCCACAAAAGACCTTGCGCCCGTATATGAAATGTCGGCGTTCTTTTCCCAATTGGCTTTTGCTCACGAAATGATCGCATATCTATCTGACCGCGCGGTTCCTGCGGACGTTATTCACGATACCATGCTGGACTGCTTTGAGGGGGCGATCCTCAATTTTGAAATGCTTTTTGGCAGAAACGGCTTTGAGGCGGATCGGATCTTCCGTTGGAATCAGCGTTATCTCAACCATACGCTTTTGCGTATCGGTGTGCTTTGCTTTGAAATGCGTTCCCATTTTGTGGATTTTGCGGTCGTTTTGCAAAACGGAACGGGGGAGAGTATGATATTGGTCAATTCCCGTCCCATTTCCGCCGATGGCTATCTCGCAGGCTCCGCAGGGCAGGAAAAGACCGATTGGATTGCCGATTTTACGCAGAGTGAGGAATATTTTGAAGGGTATCGGGCAAATCCCCAAACCTCGCGTATTATCAAGGAAAGAATTTGCCTTGGTCGCACAGAATGGCACGTGGAGGTTTCGGCAGAGGATCCCGTCATCAGCGTACATATTCCTACGGGAAAGGGCTTTACCGAGGAGAGCATTGAGCGTTCTTATACAAGGTGCTTGGAGATCCTTGCCCGCAGCTTTCCCGAATACCGTCCCAAATGCTTTTACTGTCATTCATGGTTGATGGATCCGCAGCTCAAGGAAATGTTAAAGCCGACCTCAAATATCGTGGCGTTTCAATCCAAGTATCTGCGCTTTGCTTATGATTCTATGGGCGTTGACGTGTTTACCTTTTTGTTCCATATGCCAAACGTCAAGCAGCTTGCGGATCTGCCAGAGGATACCTCTTTACAGAGGCGTGTAAAGGCGCATTATCTTGACGGCGGATATATTTATGAACCCGGCGGCGTTTTTTTCTTTGACGCCCTACAAAAAACAATGAAAAAAGGAGAATAAAAAATGCTGTGGGAAAATTTGCGTGAGGAAGAATTTTACGGTGCGGTGGAGCAATCGGGTAAGGTTTGTGTCATTCCCGTGGGTTGTATGGAGATGCACGGACAGCATCTTCCCGTCGGCACCGATACGCTGACCTGCGGTTACATCGCCGAAAAAGCGGCTGAAATCGAGCCTGTTGTGGTCTTTCCCAAGCTCTTTTTGGGAGACGTGATCGGCTTGTACAAGTGGAAGGGAACGGTGACGCTTTCCACCAAGCTGATGCTGGATCTTTTGACCGAGATCTGTTCCGAGGTGGCGCGCAACGGCTTTAAAAAGATCGTGCTTTTAAACGGACACGGCGGAAATATTTCTATCCTCAATACCTTTGTGCGCAGTACCATGCAAACCAAAAAAGATTACGTTGTGATGATGCGCAACGATTTTTGCTACATGGTCAAGCATCTTGCCAAGGATTTGGAAAACGGAGAGGAGTTCCCCGAGCTGACCGAGGAGGATAAGCAATACGTGCTTGATTTTGTTCGTAATCAAGGGGAAACGGGACATGCCTGCATCAATGAGACCTCGGTGATGATGAAGATCAGCCCAGAGACCGTCCGCATTGACCGCGTTGACGCGGTGGAGGGAAGAAGCACGCATCAGGCAGACGCCCTCTATGAGGCAGGCTTTAAGGAATGTACGCGTTTTTGGAGCATCAATCAACCCAATAGCTATCACGGAACGGCACCCTATGGAGCAAACGAGCGGATCGGTGCGGTGCTTTTGCGCAAACGCATTGAGGCACAGGCTGCCGCATGCCGCTTACTCAAAAAGGACGACCGTGTTTTGGAATGGAACGAGGAATGGAACCGTTCCTGGCAGTCTCCCGAGCTTTGATGAAGGGATTACTTATTACAAAAGCATCACAAAAATTAAAAAAGCTTTTCCCATGATTAATGAATTTGAAAAGGAGTTACAATTGTATGAAATTTTTCAAAATGAATGTGGGTTTAACATCAATCAAGCTCCCGCTTTTTAGAATTTTAATTTCGGCTATAGTTCTATTGTTGTGTTTTTATCGCAATCGTATCATACCTCAGGATAATGATGTTTTGGTAAATATTGGAACAATTGTTACATATGCCTTAACTGCGCTTGGACTTTATTGCATTTTTATTTCTATTACGGAATTTATGGAAATGAAGAAAAAAAGCTCTATTCAAACTAAGACATTTGAAAAACGAGAATGGTCTCTTGATAAACTTTTTTCGTTTATGGAAGATGCTGATGTAATTGATATTTTGATTGAAAATGCAAATTCTTCTTTGAAAATTGGTACGAAATCTGATTACGGTAAAGCCACTCCTTTTTCCCTTAAAGATCAGTTTTTTGATAAATGTTACTATATTGAAGATTCAGAATATGAAAACTTTGACGATTTCAAAAAGCAGTTCAGAGCGATTGTTCAAAGTGAAGTTGTAGTGTTGCTTTATGTTGGAATTGATGATACTCCTTTGGATAAGTTATAATCATATTGTATTTTCGTTTACTAAAAAGACGATAGCGTTTTGGAATGGAAAGATGAATGGAACCGTTCCTGGCAGTCTCCCGAGCTTTGACCTGGTTTTCTTTAAAATCCCCCTTGCAATTTGGGGGATTTTTTGATATAATAAATAAGATAGTGCAATTACTCCATGGAAATGAGGTTTTTACATGAAGGACGAACGCGTATTGGCGCATTGTAATCTGTTTGGCGTGCTGGGGGCGATCCCCACACTGTTGGAGCTGGTTCCCGAGGCAAGAGACGCCGTGGGCAACAAAAACATATCGGTGGGCTTTGCCGTAAAGGACGGTCCCCGTGCCACGCTTTTGATCAACGGCGGTCGCGCAGAGCTGCGTGAGGGTATTGACAAATGCAGCATCAAGCTGTATTTTTCTTCCTGCAAAAAATTCAACGATATGATCGACGGCAAGGGCAATCCGCTCCCCGTCAGCGGCTTTTGGCATCTCGGTTTTCTTTTGGGCGGCTTTACCAAGCTGACCGACCTACTGTCGGCATATCTGCGCCCCTCTGCCGAGGCACTTGCCGATCCCGTCTTTTTTGAACGCTCCACCGTTCTGATGCTTCACGTGATCGCGGGAGCCGTAGCAGAGGTGGGGAACTGCGACTATATCGGAAAATTCTCGGCATCCAATATCGTGGACGGTGTAATTCGTCTTTCGGTGGGAGAAACCTACGCCGTGGCGGTCAAAGCCGAAAATCACCGCTTGACTGCACTGCACAAAGCCCCCGACGAGGGATTTTCCGAGATGCATTTTGACGGTCTTGTCACCGCTCGCGATCTGTTTGACGGAAGAATCAACGCTGTGGCTGCGGTTGGTATGGGCAAGGTGCGCATTGGCGGCATGATCTCGCAGGTCGATAACGTCAACCGCATTCTTGACCGTGTATCGCTCTATCTTGCGTAAGGAGGACGGAACCATGCATAAAATCAACGATTATACCAAAAGCCGCGAGGCGTTTGAGCGTGCCGTGCGCGTGATCCCATCGGGAATTTACGGACATCAGGGACCTGCCGAGGGCTGTTACGTACCCGTAGAGGCGTTTCCGCTCTTTTCATCGCGTGCCGAGGGGAGCTACCTTTGGGATCTGGACGGCAACCGCTTTATTGACTATATGTGCGCTTACGGTCCAAATGTCCTTGGGTATCATGATCCCGACGTGGACGCTGCGGCGGCAAAGCAGCGCGCCATTGGCGACTGTACCACACTGCCAAGCACCAAAATGATTGATTTTGCCGACCTTTTGGTGGAGACCGTTGCCTGTGCCGATTGGACATTTTTTGCCAAAAACGGCAACGACGTAACCACGCTTGCGGTCATGGCGGCACGTGCCTATACACATCGCAAAAAGATTGTCTTTTTCAAGGGCTACTATCACGGCGTGGCACCGTGGACACAAAAAATTGATTATGCAGGCGTCATTGACGAGGACGTCATGCACAACCTTTACGTTGAATGGAACAACTTTGAGCAATTGGAGGCAGTTTTTGAACAATATCGCGGAGAGATCGCCGCAGTCATTTCCCAGCCCTATATGCACGGGAATTTTGTGGACAACCAGCTCCCCGCCGAGGGCTTTTGGCAAAAGGTGCGCAAAAAATGCACCGAGGAGGGAACGGTTTTGATCGTGGACGACGTCCGCGCAGGCTTCCGTCTTGACCTTGCAGGCTCGGATCACTATTTTGGCTTTGAGGCGGATCTGATCTGTTTTTGCAAGGCACTTGCCAACGGCTACAACGTCAGCGCTCTTTGCGGTAAGGAATTTCTCAAAAACACGCTGTCGTCCATGTCCTATACAGGCTCGTATTGGCTCTCCGCCGTTCCGTTTGCGGCAGGAATTGCCTGCATTGAAAAAATGAGGCGGTTGGATCTTCCGCGCCTGCTCAACGAAAAAGGGACCAAGCTCAAAAACGGGCTGATCGAGACCGCCCAAAAATACGGATACGATCTGCGTATTACGGGTGCGCCCGCACTCTTTTATCTGCGCCTTGTCGACGATCCCTCTCTCAAGCTTCATCAGGCATGGATCGCGGAATGCGTCAAGCGCGGCGTTTTCTTTACCAATCATCACAATCACTTTATCAATGCCTCGCTTTCCGATGCGG
>JAGANE010000306.1 GCA_017624395.1 Clostridia bacterium | reverse complement strand
TAATCAAGTTTTTGGATTGGTTGTTTCCCAGGCTTATGATGAAAACAACGTATATTTTTACCCGGATATAAATTACGCCTTGACGATTATAGATTCCGAGTATTTGTATGAAGGTGCTAAAGACGATCATTTAAAGAATAAAACAGAAGATTTTTACTTGGAAAATAAGGAAAAATTGAAGGATGAAAACGATTGGAATAAACCGTTAGATAAAAGCAAATGCGTTTCTTATCCAATTACAGATTACAAGGTCTTGGGAAAAAACACATATTCCCTCAGTTCGGTCGAATGTAACAAAATATTAAATGACTATTCTAAAACATTAAATTTGGCAAATCCGTCTACTGTTCCGCACAGATATAACAGTATTCTTCAAGTGGATGCGGATGGGAAAATATTACATGAAATATACGGAGTTCATCAACACCACGATAATCCTGATTGGAAAAAGACAGATGAATACACTTCTTACAGCATAACTCTTTGGGTTATTACCGATAAAGACGGCAACTATGATAAAGAAAAAGGTGTAATGGTTATGTATTCCAATGAATCAAACAACGGTTTTATATGTAATGCGGAAGATGTTTTAGAGTTTAAAAAGCAAAACAATTGGACATATCCATACTGCAGTGAATAACTTATCTCTAATGTTCAGTAAATTCCAATTTACTCGAATAGCAAACCCCGACAGATCGTAAAAAATCTGTCGGGGTTAATCTTTGTTTTCTGCGGAGCAATTATGCCTTTTTGGACCGTCGAGGACTCTGGTCCCTACAAGGAGAAATCAAACTTCCTTATGAGAACCAGCCTTTTTCGTTCTTTTTTTATTTTTCAATCAAGCGATAAGGGGTGTACCCACTTTAGCCTTTGGAGGTCTCGACCGAAAAAAAGCTGTCGTGACGCAGATCAAAATAATCCACGGCGTTGCGGTAACAGATGTCCTGTACCACCGATCCCACCGCCGCAATATTATTGGTCATCTCGCCGCGTTCCATCATGGTGCCAAGATAGTTGCACAAAATGCGTCTGAAATAGTGATGCCTCGGATAGGAAAGCAGAGAACGGCTGTCGGTCAGCATGCCCACAAAGGTGGCAAGGTGTCCCGTGGCGGTCAGATCCTCCAAATGTCTCTCCATGCCTACCTTGTTGTCAAGGAACCACCATGCCGCACCGTATTGAATTTTTCCTTTGGCTTCACTCCCTTGAAAGCACCCGATCAGTGTCATGATCTCGGGATTCATTTTGGGATTGAGATTGAACACAATGGTTTTGGGCAGGGAATCCTCAAGCTCCAAGTGGTCAAACAGTCTTGCAAGATGTGTGATGCTGTTGGTATCCGAAATGCTGTCGTAGCCCGTATCGGCGCCTAATTTTGCAAGCATGTGTGTATTGTTGTTTCGCATCGCCCCAATATGCAGCTCCGTCACGATGCCGTGCTTGGCGTAAAGCTTCATCAAAAAATAGGTCAGATAGCCCTTAAACGCCTCGGCATCTGCTTGTGTCAGCTTTTCCCCTGCCAAAGCACGCTTCAAAACACAGTCTGCTGTCTCGGCGGGCGTGATCTCGCAAACCCTTTCCAGTGCAATATCGCTGGCGCGTGTGCCGCGACGGATAAATTCCAACAGTCTTGCCTCCAATGCCTCTTCCAGCTCGTCAAGGCAGGTGATCTGATGTGTCAATGCCTCCAGCTTTTCAACAAATTCAGTATAATTGGGAGCATCAATATTCATGATCTTGTCGCCGCGAAAGGCGGGGATCACACGGAAACGATAATTCTTTTTGGCAATTTCGTCAAATACGGTCAGATCGTCAAAGACCTCGTTGGTTGTGCAAAGACCGCGCACGTTGGATGCCTCAATCGGCTTTTGCGGCGTGATCTGCTGCTCGCGGATCAAGTTGTTGCAATGCAAAAGAATGGCATCGGCATTGGTCGCATTGATCTCTAAGTCGCAGGCAAAAAAGGATTCCAGCTCCATCTGTGACCAATGATAAATGGGATTCCCAAATGCGGTGCCAAGGACACGGCAAAATTCCCCAAACCGCCGCTCGGTACATTTTTTCCCCGTAATCAGCTCCTCGTCAATGCCAAAGTTGCGCATTAGCCGCCATTTGTAGTGATCGCCGCCCAGCCAAAGCGTTGAGAGATCCGAGCAGGGCGCGTTTTGCAACAGCTCACGCTCGGAAAGATGACAGTGATAATCAAAAATCGGCATCTCCCGGGCGTATTCAAAATATAAGCGCTCTGCGGTTTTGTTTGATAAAAGAAAATTATTTTTGAGATAGCTCATGCTTGTTCCTCCGTTGTTCTAAAGGGTGACACCGTCCTTAAAAATGGAAATTTCACGGTATCCGTTTTGTTCGTTTTTTGTCTGCTTGCCGTTGGCAACCTGTAAGATCTCTTGAAAAAGCGCATCCAAAAGCTCTTTTCCCTCCAGAATGGGGGATGCGTCAAAATCGATCCAAGACTGCTTTTTTTCTGCAAGTGTATGGTTGGTTGCAATTTTGAGGGTGGGAACGCCACTGCCCACGGGGGTTCCTCTGCCCGTGGTAAACAAGATCATGTGGACGCCTGCGGCAAAAAGATTGGTAATGGCAACAATGTCATTCCCGGGACCGTCAAGGAGGGAAAGCCCGCTCTTGCGTACCGTGTCGCCATAGGTCAGCACGTCCACCACCGCGCGGCTGCCTGCCTTTTGGACACAGCCCAAGGATTTTTCCTCCAACGTGGTAATGCCCCCCTTTTTGTTTCCGGGGGAGGGGTTTTCGTAGATGACCTGTCCGTGTCTTTCATAGTAAGCCTTAAACCCGTTGATCAGATCAACGGTACGATCAAAGACCTCGCGGCTTTCGGCGCGCGCCATCAAAAGATGCTCGGCACCAAACATTTCGGGAACCTCGGTCAAAACGCAGGAGCCGCCCATGGAAATGAGCAGGTCGGATAGCTGTCCCACCAAGGGGTTTGCCGTAATACCGCTATATCCGTCGCTGCCTCCGCACTTCAGCCCGATGCAAAGCCTTGATACGGGAATGGGATGACGCACAAAGCCTTTTGCGTATTCCTGCAGCTCGCGGATCAGCCGTAGTCCCTCGGCAAGCTCATCCTCACAATCCTGACAGTTGAGAAATTTTACGCGCTCGTCGTCGTATTCTCCGAGAACAGACCGAAACGCCTCAATATTGTTGTTTTCACACCCCAGCCCCAAAACCAAAACACCTGCAGCATTGGGATGGTTGACGATGCCGCGCAGGATCAGCTGTGTCACGGTCTGATCCTCTCCAAGCTGAGAGCAGCCAAAGGGATGCGTAAAAGCAATCGCTCCCGTCATTGCGGCAAGACGCTCCGAGATCTTGTTGACACAGCCCACCGTGTTGACGATAAAGATCTCGTTTCGGATCCCAACGTCGCCGTTTTTGCGCAGATACCCCATAAACGTAGGGATATTTTCATCGGCTCGACTTTGATCCTCAAACGGGGTATAGGTGTATTTGATGACGCCCGAAAGATTGGTTTTCATATTATGCGTATGAACGTGCTCGCCCTTTTTGATGCTTTTGGTGGCGTGTCCGATGGGATTGCCGTATTTGATCACGTTTTCACCAAGGAGAATGTCTCTTATTGCATATTTGTGGCCGTCCTTTAGATTGACCTCAACGTTGTCAAGCCTGTGAATCAACATATTTCGTTACCTCACTTTGCAAAAAGGAAAGATCCACGCCCCAATATTCAGTTTTTGCAAGAATTTCCTCCACGCTTGCCGTTTTCATAAAGGAAACGATTGCGGGATCATCGTTTGTCATATCGGTGCGGTAAAGCGCAATCAGCTTGGCAAAGGAAAGGATCAACGCGGGCGGTAGAGTGCCAAAGCGTGTATGGTATTCCAAAATAGAGGGAAGCACCCGCACCTTGAATTTGCTGACCGAGTTGAGCGCAATGGAAGAAAGATAGTGCTTGATGTAGGGGTTGGAGAAGCGCGTAAAAACGTCATTTGCGTAGGCGGTCAACTCCTCGTGCGGCAGATCCAACGTGGGAATGATCTCGTCAAATACGCAACGGCGGATATGCTCGCGCATTTTTTCATCGTCCATGCAATCCTTCACGGTATCCAAGCCCGAAAGCAGGGCATAGGGAACAAGGGAGGTGTGCGCACCGTTGAGAATGCGCACCTTTCTTGTGCGGTACATCTACAATTTGTCCTTGGTAACGATCACGTTCAAGCCTGCCTTGGAAAAGGGAAGCTCTTTTTCAATATCAAAGTCGGTTTCAATCACCCACAAATGAAAGAATTCCGAGGTGTTGACCATCTTGTCCTCGTATCCAAGCTTCAAATCCTCTCCTTTGGGGTATCCCGTGTTGATACGGTCTACCAGGGTATTGCAAAAAACGTTTTCTGTTTCGATCCACCTTGCAAAATCCTCGCCCATATTCCAAAGCCTTGCGTATTGCAGCACGCATTTTTTCAGATGATCGCCATTGCGATCGATCAATTCACAAGGCAGGATCAAAAAACCGCCAAGTCCGCGATCAAATCTGCGCTTGCATAGAAGTGTCAGCTTGGCGGGAAAGCTGATCTCGGGGGCACGCTCGGGAAGATCTGTCTCCGAAAAGACAATGCCTGCCTCGGTGGTGTTGGAAATAATAAATCGCATGGCAGGGAGGTCTGCAAGCGCAAGATAATCCTCCCAATTTTCATAGGGGTTTACGCAACGGGAAATGACGTCGATCTGTGAGATCTCCACGCCCTCTGCGCCTCGGATGACGTGCGTATATTTGCAATTTTGCGCGGTCAGCAGATCACAGACTCCGTTTTTGATCGGTTGCACCACAACTACCTTGCCCTCAAAGGCGCCGCAGTCGGTCATTTTTTGCAGCATCCAATCGGCAAAGCCGCGCAAAAATCCGCCCTCGCCAAATTGGATCACTCTTTCACAAGCTTCTTTTTTTAACATACTCATAGCCGTATCTCCGTTTTTTTCAGTAATGATACAAAGGATTCCAAAGCTCTTTCCATATCGGGCAATTCGGGGTGCCATTTCTTTTCCCACTCCAAGGAAAGACAGCCCTCATAGCCGTCGTCATAAAGCTGACGGATGATGGGAATGATCGGAACGCTGCCCTCACCGATCAGCGTCAGCTCCTGACGGTCGTCGGAGTAGTCCTTGATATGGACGTGCTTGACGTAAGGCTTTGCAAAGCGATAAAAGGGAATCCAATCGTTGCCGTAGGGCTTGTGAGTATGCTCAATGTCCCAAATCAAACCAAATCCCCTGACATCCCCAAGGCGATCAAGAATGGGAGCAAGCGTCTCCACGGTGTTAAAATCCCCGTGAACCTCCAACAAAACGTCAACGCTTTGAGAGGCTTCGCAAAGCTGTAAGATCCCGTCTGCAATTCGTTCTGTTCCATCCTGCCGATCCTCGGTCAAGCGATCTCCAAATACCCGAATGGCTTTGATTCCAAGGGCCTCGGCAATCCGAATCGCTCTTTTGCCCGCCTCGATTGACGAATTCAGCCGCTCCTTGCGATGAAAGCTGCAGGAGGTGCCAAGCACGGGCAGCTCCAGCCCGCTCTGAAAAAGCTTTTGTCGCGTGCTTTCCCGATGCTCGGGTAAAAAGACCGCAATGTCGTCGTTTTCCAAAGCTCCGCCAATGCCACGGAGCTCAATGGCAGCTACCGAAAAGCTTTTTGCAAGCAAAAGAATATCCTCAAGGCTTTTGTCAAAGCAACCGAGCGTTGAAAAGCACAGCTTCATGTTATTTCCTTTCCGACGTGTGATCCGTCATGCCGATTTTTATCATTCTACCCATAATTATACAATAAAAAGATTCAAAAAACAATAAATATATTGCCATATCCTAATCTGTTATTACAAAATATTGTCATTTTTTAATCAGGTCAATATTTTGGAACTGACACGGGAAATACGGCAATATATTTATTGAAAACAGTATGGGAAATGTGATATAATTTGAATGAAGATTTCACCAATGAATATTCCCATATAAGGAGTGAACCCATGAAATCCTTGATCACGTTGGCGAGGGGAAACACCTTCCACTCTTTTTTTGATCCCGAAAATATTGCTCTTGCAAACGGACTTGGCAGTGCCGTATGGAATCCGCACGAGAGACGTATGACCTCCGAGGAGGCGGCGGAGCTGGTTGCCGATTGCGAAAACTACGTTACGCTTTGGGGATCTCCGCGGTTGGATGAAGCGATCCTTGCGCGGGCACCAAAGCTTAGGCTGTTAACGCACCTTGGAGGCACAGTGGTTCCCTTTGTCAGCGATGCGTTGTGGGAACGCGGGATCAAGGTGATCTCGGCAAACGCTTATTTTGCGGAGTCTGTGGCAGAGGGCTGTCTTGCGTACATTCTTTGTGCCTTGCGGGATATTCCCAAATATTCCACCGAGCTGAAAGGGCAAAAAAAGTGGAAAACCTCACACTCGTACACGGCAGGACTTATGGGAAAGACGGTGGGGCTGGTCAGCTACGGTGCCATTGCAAAGCATATGGCGCGGCTGCTGTCACAGTTCAAGGTGAGGATTTTGGTCTACGACATCAAGCCTCTGCCTGCGGAGGACGTGATGCGATACGGCTTACAGCAGGCATCCTTGGAGGAGATCTTTTCGGAGTGTGACGTCATCAGCCTCCATACCCCTCTTTTTGACGCCACACGGCATCTGATTGGCAAAAAGCTTTTGTCAAGCATCAAAAAAGGCGCCCTGTTCGTCAATACGTCAAGGGGCGCGGTGGTTGATCAGCAAGCCTTGGAGTCAGAGCTTTCCAAGGGTAGCTTTCGCGCGGTGCTGGACGTATATGAGCGGGAGCCTTTGGAGGCTGAGAGCATCTTGTATGAGCTGCCAAACGTCATGCTGATGCCGCATATGGCAGGGCCTACGGTCGATCTGCATGCCTATCTGACGCGGGAGCTTTTATTAGAGGGCGCAGGATATATCGATCACGGCAGACCGCTGACGCACGAGATCACGCGCGGGATGGCGGCAACGATGTCGGAAAAGTGAGGAATACATGAAGATTACGTTTATTGGAACCTCCCACGGTGTGCCGACGGGGGAGCGCTTTTGCACCTGTATGATGCTGGAATCAAACGGCGCCTTGTATTTTATTGACGCGGGTGCGCCCGTCATTGATTTTTTACTGCGCAAAAATAAAAGCGTGAACGATTTGCGGGCGGTTTTTACCACGCACGTTCACAGCGATCATACCGTTGGTATCGTTCATCTTGCCGACCTGATGAATTGGTATTACAAAAAATCGTCGACAGAATTTTTTGTGACCGAGCAGGAGCATA
Source organism: Clostridia bacterium (assembly GCA_017624395.1). Taxonomy (GTDB): domain Bacteria; phylum Bacillota; class Clostridia; order Oscillospirales; family CAG-272; genus UMGS1865. The sequence goes on along the minus strand of JAGANE010000306.1, from coordinate 2,664 downwards.
TCGATGCCACCAAGCAGTGGATCTACACGTCGGGGGACGGTCACGTTGACGAAAGCAGATTAAAATTTAAGGTCCCCACGGCGGGTGTGGTCTACCGAGACGAAAATATTACCGTTGAATATATTCCCACCGCGCACATGAAAAATTCCTATGCCATTTTGGTGACGGAGGGTCAGAAGCGGGTTTTGTTTGCTGGGGATCTTTCTCACGGGTTGAAAAAAAGAGATATACCGTCGGTGATCAACGAGCCGATCGACGGCTTTGTTTGTGAGCTTGCGCATTTTACCATGGACGAGCTTTCCCCGTATCTTGATGAGTGCCGTGCAAAAAAGATCTTTTTTATTCATGCAAAGCCTGCAAGATACGAGGATATCAGGGCAATGGAAGGCCGCTATCCCTTTGAGGTGATCGCGCCCGACGATATGGCGGAATTTGAACTTTAATTTTTGAATTTGTTTCGGTATTCGCTTGGTGAAACGCCTTTTTCATCCTTGAACACCTTGCAAAAATAGGGCGTTGAGTTAAAGCCGCATCGGATTGCGATCTCCGAGAGATACAAGCTCTCGGTTTTCAAAAGCTCGCAAGCCGCCTTGATGCGAATGGTATTCAAATAGGAAACAAACGAGACGCCAATGCTCCGTTTAAAAATACGGCAAAGATAATATTTGGAGATGAAAAACTTGTTGGCAACCTCCTCCATGCCAAGGATGTTGGCGTAGTTTTCGTTGATGTATTTGATGATCTGCGAGGCGTGATTATCCTGTGGAATTTCGGAAACGTAGTTGTTTTCTACCGTGTAGATCAGGAACAAAAGCTGAAGCAGATAACCAATAAAGAGCATTTCATCCGCTTTATCCTGCTGTGCATATTCGTTGAGCAGGCGGTTTAGCAGTGTGTTGATCTGCTTGTCGTTGGTGGCATCGGCGTGAAAAACAAACGGCTCTGCGGGAAACAGCTTTTCCAGCATCGGCTTGTGGACGTATTTTTCAATAAATTCGGGCTTAAAGTACAGCAAAAATCTGGTTGCGCCCTTGCCGTCGGTGCGGTGAAGCATATTGGCGGGAACCCATACAAGATCCCCCTTGGAGACCTTAAAAAAGGTGTCGTCAATAAAATATTCGCGCTCGCCATCAAGAATGTAGTACAGCTCATACGCATGATGATAGTGCATATTTGCCTGCGGTTTTTTTAATTGACATTTCTCTACGTGAAAATTTTTGGTTTTGATGTACGATATTTTTGACATGTTGACCTCCGCGGCAGAGTTTTTCTTTTATTATACATTCGTTTCTAAAATATTGCAATAGAAAAAACAAAATTTTTGAAAAATCTTTTGAAAATAAGATATTCTGTAAAAAATTTAATTAAAAAAATGCAAAATAATGTAATTGCAGGATAAAATTTACCCAAAAAGGGAGGGAGATTTGATGATCTATACACCCGAGCAGATGGGGATCTCCTCAAAAAATATTACCGCGGTGGTCAAGGGCTTGCATGACGAGCGGCTTTCTATGCACAGTCTGCTTGTGATGCGGCATGGCGAGATCGTTGCCGAGGGATACGCAAAGCCCTTTGATCAAAATACACTTCACCGTATGTACTCGGTGAGCAAAAGCTTTGTTGCAATTGCGATCGGTGTGCTGGAGGGAGAGGGAAGGATCTCGATTCAGGACACCATTGACCGATATTTTCCCGATTACGTGACCGAGGAGACCGACCAAAGAATTGCCAAAACAAAAATTGTGGATCTTTTGCGCATGGTGTCGCCCTTTGTTAAGGGAAGCACCTACAACGGGCGTCGGGATATGAATTGGGCAAAGACCTTTTTTGAGGCAAGGGTAGGAAAGGAGGCGGGCAGCAGCTTTCTTTACGACACCAGCGCAACGCACATATTGGGCGTGATCGTTGAGCGTGTTACGGGAATGACCTTTTTGGAATATTTGAAGCAAAAGGCGTTGTCAGAGATCGGCTTTTCCGAGAACGCATGGTGCGTCAAGGCGCCCGAAGGATATGCATGGGGCGGTTCGGGTGTCATGTGTACCTCGCGCGATCTTGCGGCGTTTGCCAACCTTGTAATGCACAAGGGCGTACACGGCAAAAAACAGCTGCTTCCGCAGGCGTACGTAGAGGCGGCAACCTCTTATCAGATCTCTACCGCACCCGATCCCGATTCCGCCACTCCCTACTACGGCAGTGGCTACGGCTATCAGATCTGGATGAACCCTTATGGCTTTGGTTTTATGGGCATGGGGTGTCAGTATGCCTACTGTGTGCCCGAAAAGGATATTGTTTTCGTATGCACGGCCGACAATCAGGGAAACAGCAGGGCAACGGGCATCATTTATTCGCTCATGGAGGAGCATATCATCAAAAAAATCTCCGACGAGCCGCTGGCGGAGGATCCCTTGGCATACGCCGAAATGAAGGCAGCGCTTCTTGGAATGGAGATCCCGTATCAGGATGGGGGATCGGTCTCCGCTTGTCAGTATGCAATTGATGGAACACGCTATCAAGCAGTCAACGATGACCAAAAAATCATGGCATTTCAATTGGATTTTCAGGAGGCTGAGGGGCAATTCACCTATCAAACGCCGCGCGGTGAGAAGGTGCTGCGCTTTGGCATCGGAAAAAATTTGGAGTGCCTTTTGGATGAGCCGCAGTATT
>JAGANE010000305.1 GCA_017624395.1 Clostridia bacterium | reverse complement strand
TCAGAGGTCGTATCCGAAATACTTTCGGGCGCGTAATACTGCGTCACGACCACCACCATAGATGCGGTCAGACCCATGCCATCCACCGTTACGGTCACAACGGCAGTGCCAAGTCCCACAGCGGTCAGCTTTCCATCCGCGCTGACCTTGACAACACTTTCGTCGGCGGAGTGCCAAGAAAGCGTGTAGTTATCGGTTTGAGGATAGACGCTTGCCAATACGCGATAATCAACGGTATTGGAGGGAATGGTCAGTGCATCACACTCCAGCGAAACCGACAAAGGTGTAATTTCGCCGGGGATCTCAATGATCACACCGCGATCGCGATAGGAATCCATGGAAGGATTCTTACCGTAAAGAGCCTCCATCCAATAATTGTCACCGGAGTAAAAATAGGATATCCAGGCTTCTCTGGTCACCTCTCCGTCCTGCGGCTTGTAATAGGAGGTAGAAATAAACGGGATCGACGTATTCTGCGGGATCTTCAACCAATCCTCGTCCTCTCCCTCTCCAACGTAGGTCACCTCTTGCTCGTTGCCGTAAAAGCCGATATACAGATGATTGAGGCTGGGATTCCAGGTATAGTTCTGCAGCTCCTCATTGTAGGAATAGTAACGCTTGACGTACTCCAAAAGAAATTCCTTTTCCGCCTCATCGTCCATGTATGCCACCGAGCCGCCAAGACGCTTTGCAAAATCCTCTGCCAGCACCAGGGAGGGCGTCTGCAAAACAAAGTAGGTGGATCCCGTTTCGGGATTTTTTACGGGATACAGCGGATTCATCGTGTTGGTGCCGCTGTACGGCGTTTGGATATTAAACTCCGAGGTGAGGTATGTACGATCATTGATCTGCGCCTCTACCAAACGGTAGTTTTTGAGGAATACGTTATCGCGGAAGGAGGAAATCGACCACGTGTTAAAATTCAATCCGCAGCTGTCAAAAAGGTTTCCTGTCAGCTCGCCGCCAACATCCAATCGATAATCGTAGTAACCGTATCGGTATCCCAACTCGTAGAAGATCGAATTGGTGATCTTTTTTGCAAAAACACGCGGTACAACAATGGAATGATACCAATGCCCGTCCATGTCCTTAGACAATTCACACATATAGTCAAACATCAGCTGTGTAAAATAGCAGTGATCCACGGTGGTTACGTTCAACACGGGATTTGCTACGTTACAGTATTCCATGGTGATCTTACCCGTGGAAAGACGCGTTTTGATATCGACCTTCATGTCGCTCATGCCACCGGACGGGAAAATATCAACGGGATTTGTTGCGGTTCCGCGGATGATCAGCTCACCGTCAACCAGCAGCTCCGCCACGTCGGTTCCCGCATACAGCTCCTTGCTGTAATCTCCCCAGAATTGGATCTGGGTTCCCGGCTCCACCGTAACGGTAACGCCGCTTTCGATCAGCGTGCTACCCGAAATGATATAATACTGATCGGCGGTCAGCGTCATATCGGTGTCAATGAGACGGGGCAGCTCGTAGCCCTTGCGCACCTGAATCTGAAAAACGTCCTTATCAAAACGGTAGGTCTTGGTCTCGTCATTCTCGGTATAGCTCTCACATTCAATCACCAAAGAGAACGGAATGTGATAGTCATTGGGCGTATTCTCTGCCACGGTAAACATAAAGGGATCGGAAATTCCAGTGATCACGCCATCGGTATCATACGAAAAACCGTTGTTTGCACTGTTAAAGGTGCCAACGTCGCCATAATCAACGGTATCCGTGATCCAGGTCACGTGCGGGCAAGGCGTTGCATCGGTGGAATTTGCCGCCGCAATCAGCTTTACCTTGGTATTGCGCGCCTGCCCCCAGTGATTGCGAATGAGAACGCCAAGTCCGATCGTCTCACCTGCATCGATGATGCCGTCGCCGTTGTTCTTTTCGGAATACGCAGGATCGTCAAAAATATAATAGTCGTAGTAGGAAACGTCAGGCTCGGGGATCTCGGTCAGTGCCGCATACGGATCCACCTGCGGGAATGCACCGTCACTGCCAACGGCGGTGCCTACCAATTGACCCATGATGTAACGTGTAGAGTAAACCGATTTATCGTTGAATTTTGCGCGCAAGATCGCGGCAATCGACGAAATATACGGACAAGCCATGGAGGTTCCGCTCCAGGAAGCATAACGGTTTGCGGGGAGCGTGCTGAAAATAGACACACCGGGTGCGCAGATCTCATACTCCAAGGAGTTCCGACGAAGAATATAGTCGGTATTGGAAAAGCCTGCAATGTCTCCGTTGGCATCGGTTGCCATAACGCCAATGACAAAATTGTACGCCGCAGGATAGCAGGGCATACCGTGGTAAACAATATCCAATCCGTCATTTCCCGCAGCCGCAACCAGAACAGCCGAGGTATAAGCCAATGCGAGCGCATCCTCGATGGCAGCCGATTTTGCATAGCTTCCAAAGCTCATGTTGATGACATCGGCACCCATCAAAATGGCGTAGTTGATTGCCTCAATGACGTCACTGTCATTAAAAATACCGCTGCTGTCGCCCGCCTTGATCGCCATGATCTTGGAGCCGTATGCAACGCCCACCGCCCCCATGGAATTTTCCGATGCGGCAATGATACCCGCTACGTGGGTACCGTGTCCCATTTCGTCCATGGGATCACCGTTGGAATCAAATATATTTCCGATGGTCGAAGCACCGTAAACGTCATCCGTATACCCGTTGCCGTCGTTATCCATGCCGTCGCCGGGGATCTCGTTGACGTTGATCCACATACTGTTGATCAGATTGGGATGCGTGTAATCAACACCGGTATCGATCACGGCAACCACAACCTGCTCCAGATTGTTGCGCAGATCATGATCCTCCAGATACTTCCATGCGTTTTGCAGGGAGGAATCCTGCAAATGCCATTGATTGGTCAAAAGAGGATTCTGCTCCGTGGAGGGGAGTGCCGAGCTTTGACGAATATAGTTATACTCCGCGTCCAAAACGTAGGGGACCTCTGCAAAGGAAAGCGCCACCTCGGTCGCCTTTTCCTCAGCAAAGCCCACCATCAGCCAACGGTAAGGCTCCGATACTCCCAGCTCTGCCATTGCCTCGGGCGTGGTAACGTCTACCATGGTACGAACCACGGTGACACCGCGCTTTGCAAGCTCCTCGGGAATCGGGGACATTGCGGGCGCATTTGCAGACACCTTTAGCATCAGGGTGCTTTCATCAACCTCGTCCGCATTCTCGGAATACTGATATTCCTTGATGGAAGCAAAGGGCTGATACGCGTGCGAAATCTGCTCCTCTGTCTCGTTCTTCTCCTCTTTTTCCGCCGACACCGCCTCGTCGGTGGCAAAGACGACCAGCGGAATCGTCATAAAGGTGTTTAACACCATGCAGATCGCCAGCAAAAGAGAGAAGATTTTTTTGGTTGTTACGGATTTCATTCTTTTCGTTCCTCCTGTTCATCAGTGGTCAAAAACTCGTCGGCATCGTTATCCGACACTGCCTTTGGGGAATCTGTTCTCTCCGTTTCGTCCTCGGTATTTTTTTCCGAGAGGTCGTCGGGAGCTTGATTTGCGGAATCTCCCTCCGCATTGGGGTTGGGATCATTTGGGGTAAGATCATCGGGCAAAGCCTCTGACGCAATCTCGCAAGGTTCCTTCGCAGGCATCTCCGCGGACTCCGCAACAGAATCCTGCATCGGGGCATCAGGCGACAAAGATACACCGTCCTCTGTGATCGTTTCATCGTTGCTCTCGTCAACTGCGGCAAGGTCAACGGGAGCTTCCTCGTCGTCCTTGGGATCGGTGGGAGGCATCGGCGCAGGTGCTTGCTGACGCTTCTTTAGGATC
>JAGANE010000304.1 GCA_017624395.1 Clostridia bacterium | reverse complement strand
TCGTGCTCAACATGCTCATCATGACCCGTGTGGGGAAAAACGTCATCGACGCATTGGGTGACTCCGCCGACTTTGTAAAGGGTCTGCACGCCGTTGCCGATTGCGACGAAGAGAACCGCTTTATCTGCCACTTCCCCGAGGATAACACCATCTGGTCGGTCAACTCCGGCTACGGCGGAAACGTGTTGCTGGGTAAGAAGTGCTTTGCACTCCGCATCGCTTCCTACCTTGGACGCAAAGAGGGCTGGATGGCAGAGCACATGCTGATTTTGGGTCTTGAGGATCCCAACGGCGATGTACAGTACATCTCGGCAGCTTTCCCCTCCGCTTGCGGTAAAACCAACCTTGCCATGCTCATTCCGCCCGAAATCTACAAAAAGGCGGGCTACAAGGTTTGGACCGTGGGTGACGACATTGCTTGGATCCGCGTAGGCGAGGACGGCAGACTGTATGCTGTCAACCCTGAAAACGGCTTCTTCGGCGTGGCTCCCGGCACCAACGAGCATTCCAACTACAATGCACTGATGACCACCAAGAAGAACTGCATCTTTACCAACGTTTGCCACGACCTTGACAACAACTCCGTTTGGTGGGAAGGTCTTGACAACAATCCTCCCAAGAACGCACTCAACTGGAGAGGCGAAAAGTGGGATTACACCAAGTACGACAAGGCGGACAAGGTTGGCACCTCGGGCGCTCACCCCAACTCCCGCTTTACCGCAATGGCATCCAACTGCCCCTGCATTTCCTCCGAGTTCAACAGCCTCAAGGGTGTTCCGCTGACCGCGATCATCTTTGGTGGTCGCCGCGCAAAGACTGCTCCGCTGGTTTATGAATCCCGCAACTGGCAGCACGGTACCTTTGTTGGCTCGATCATGGCATCCGAGACCACCGCAGCCGCATCCGGCGCCGTCGGTGTGGTTCGCCGCGATCCTATGGCAATGCGTCCCTTTGTCGGCTACGACATGGGCGACTACTTTGCTCACTGGCTGAACATGGGTAAAAAGATTCCTAACGCTCCCAAGATCTTCCACGTCAACTGGTTCCGCACCGATGCCGAAGGACACTTCATCTGGCCCGGATTTGGCGACAATATGAGAGTTTTGATGTGGATCCTTGCTCGCTGCGCAGGTGAGGTTGAGGCAGTGGAGACTCCCATTGGCTTTGTTCCGAAGGCTGAAGACATCAACATTGAGGGACTTGACGGTATTACCATTGATACCATCCGCGAGCTGCTTTCGATCGACAGCGCAAGCTGGCTTGAGGACGTTGAGAACATCAAGGCATTCTACAAGCAGGTTGGCGACCGTGTTCCCGCCGAGCTTTACGATGAGCTTGCCGTTCTTGAAGCAAACCTGAAGAAATAATTTTAAAGATAAATCCTTGGGGCGGTGGCTTCTTGCAAGAAGCCACCGCCCCAAACCTTTTTTGAAGTAGCATATGGGGGAAGGAGCTTTTGAAAGATGCTCCTTCCCCCACAATCCTATTACACATTATTGCTTTCTGTAAAGCTCTACGCGACCTGCAAATTTGCGCGCGGCATTGGCGGCTCTCTCATAGCACTGTGCGGGAGACTGCGTTGGATAATTGGTGTCAGCACCGTGTAATTCCAGCATCACAGGGCCAATGTAGCGGCTTTTTGCAAGCGTTTGTGCGGTGCGCTCCATATCAATACTCCCGTCATATGGGATCAGGTGAAGATCCCCATCATGCACGCAAAAATTATCGTGCAAATGCAGGGCAACGATATGTTCCCCAAACAGCGGCATAAAGGGCTTTCCGTCGGCAAGACACGCCTCATGCCCCACGTCCCAACAAAACACGGCATCGGAATAGCGCTCAAAGGCACAGGAAATCGCCCCAAGCTTGCGTTGGTTTTCGTAAATGGGCGTCACACCAATACGACGCGCATGCTCCATAAAACGATCCAAGCGCGAAAATCCAACGTCGGAAACGCAGGGCGCGTGATCCCCCGATGAGAGGTGAAAGACCATGGCTCCGATCGCGTTTCGTTTGCAATTTTCAAGATTTTCAATCAGCATGGAAAGTGTTTTCTCCCCCGCTTCTCCCGCAAGCCAAAGATCGTTGATCCCCCGATAGGGTGCATGCAAAAAATCAATTTCCATCCCCGCGCGGCGCAGCTTGGATACTCGCTCGTCAAGTGCTTCTGTATTTGAGAAAAAAAAGGTAGAGGTAAAACCGTTTTGTTTCATCAAGGAGATCTGCTCGTCATCCGTCAGCCCCTTGTAAAAATCCATATTGATGCCGATTTTCATCGGTTGTTCTCCCTTACTGACGCTCCAGCTTCAGCTTTTCGATGACCGAGTCTACCGCCTTGTCCATATAATCATTTTCCATCAGCTCGATCATACCGCGGTCAACGAGTGCCGAAAGCTTGGGATCCATGGGAATGCGTGCCAAAAGATCGTAGTTGAATTTTTTTGCAACGTCCTCGATGTGACTATCGCCAAAGACCTTGATCTCCTTGCCGCAATCGGGACACTTGACGTAGCTCATGTTCTCGACAAGACCCAGCACGGGGATCTTCATCATATCCGCCATGTTTGCCGCCTTGCTGACGATCATGGAAACAAGATCCTGCGGGCTGGAAACGATAACGATGCCGTCCAGCGGCAGGGATTGGAACACGGTCAGCGGCACGTCGCCCGTACCGGGAGGACAGTCAACGAGAAGCACGTCGGCATTCCAGATGGTATCCTTCCAGAACTGCTGAACGGTACCTGCGATGATGGCACCTCTCCATACCACGGGCTTGGTCTCGTCTCCCAGCAACAGGTTGACCGACATGACGTCGATGCCCGTTGTGGTGGACGGAGGGATCATACCGTTGTCGTCCCCGTAAACCTCCACGTTCTTCATTCCAAATGCCTTCGGGATAGAGGGACCCGTAATATCGGCATCCAAAATTCCTACCTTAAAGCCCTCTCTTTGCAAAAGCACCGCCAGCATGGAGGTGACCAAGGATTTTCCAACGCCGCCCTTTCCACTAACGACACCGATGACATGCTTGACCTCGCTGAGTGCGTTGGCAGGCACCAGCAGGCTTTCTTGTGTTCTCGACGAGCAATTGGACGAGCAGGTCGAGCAATTATGCGTACATTCCGACATTTTTATCTTCCTTTCTGTTAACACCAAACTATTTTAACTTTATTATTATACACCCAATATAGATATTTTTCAAGTGGATTGACAATTTTTTAAAGATTTTTTTACCACCTCAACGTACGACTCGTGATACTGCTCCTGAAAGCGCACTGCCGCCTCTATCTCCTCGCGTGTAAAGGTCATACCTACGGGAGCACCGACCAGCTTATCCTCCACGTCGTCGGTACGATAGACGGCACCGATGATATGTGCGTCGTATTCCTTCATCGGCTCATACACGCCCAACAAATAGACGTCCAACTCCTCGGCATCTCCCCCAAGCACACCAGGGATATATCCGTAATTGATAGGATAGATCAAGTCGTATTTCGCCTTGTGATGCACGTATCCTACGGGACGGTCGATCTCAATATGTACGGTCTTGCCGAGATAACGGGAGATCAATTCCCTGCGCTCGCACTCGCTCAGATATGGCTGCTTCAT
>JAGANE010000047.1 GCA_017624395.1 Clostridia bacterium | reverse complement strand
CTTCACTTCTCCGTCCTTGTGACCGCTGTCAGCGCTGACTTCCTCTTCCTTTGTTTCAGGAGCAGTGGAGCCAAGTACCTGATACTCCATCTCAATGTAGTAGTCTTTTTCGTCCGTACCGATCAGCTTGATGGTATCGGGAATGTTGACCTCAACCAGCTTGTCACAGTTGTAGAAGCCGTTCTCAAGAATGGTGGTAACCGCAATACCGTTGTAGGTTGCGGGAATGGTAACCACGGGAATGTCGTTGATCTTGGAACCCTTCTTAACGGCATAGGTACCGTCGCTCTTCATCTCAAAGATAATACCGGAGGTGAAGTAAGGATATGCCTCGGAATTGTCAGTATAGCCATAAGGCATCACCGAGTTACCGAGATAGTCGGTCAGCTTGGTACCGGAGCCATCGGGACCTGTATACCAGCCTGCAAAGTTGCTGTTAACGGTATCGGTGGTGGTCAGTACGGGAAGCTTGTAGTTCTTGGTATAGGTAACCGTAACGGTATCATTGTTTGCGGCACCGCTCATAGTAGAATCAATACCGTTGAACTTGATAGAGTAGGACTTGGGAGCCCAGTTTGCATACAGCGTCAGGCTGCCCGTGCCAACGAATACTGTTTCAGCGTACTCGGAGCCGTTGCCCTCTGCAGCACCGGGAGTGTTGTACCAGCCTGCAAAATCAAAGCCCTCGTAGGTATAGTCGGTGGGCAGGAGCATCTTATCGCCCGTTGCCACGTACTCGGTCTTGCTACCGTTGGGAGAACGGGTCTCGTAAATGACGGTGTAAGCCACAACCTCAACTGCAGTCCACTCGGTGTTGGATGCAAAGCCGGAAGGTCTGACCTCAATCTTGTTCACGCCGCTCTTGGGCAGAGTGATCGTTGCAGAGGTCGTATTTTCAACGGTGAAGTTATCGGTACCGTTGATACGGATCTCAAACTTGGTTGCGCCCATAACAGGAGCCCAAGACAGAGTATTATTATAATAGGAAACCTTGCCCATGGTCAGGTAGGTAAGCTCAAGAGCATCGCTCGCAAGAGAGGTGTCAGTCTCACCAACCGCCGCAACGGTAACGGTATGCTTGGAGCCGGTGGTAAAGGTAATACCCGTATTGTTCAGGTTATAGGAATTGGTGGTAACGTTGTAAGAGGTGCCGTTCACCTTGACAACGTAGCTCTTTGCACCCTCAACCGCATCCCAAGTCAGCGTCATATCGTTGACGGCAATATTGGTGGGAGTTGCAGGGGTAACCTTGGTAACCTTTGCGGTAGTACCCTCGGGAGAGTTAAAGCCAAAGCTTGCGGGAACAACACTGATCGAGATCTCGCCGGTGCAGTTCTTCACGCAGAAGCTGGTTGCCGTGCCGTTATCCACTACCTCATGCGTGTGTGCACCGCAGGTAATGGTAACGTAATACTTTGCTGCGTTTGCAACGCTTGCCCACTTGAAGGTAGCGGTTGCCGCATCGTATGCAATGCTGCCAACCTGATCGAGATTGCGCTCATAGTAGAAGGTCTCGGAGGTCGTGCTTGCATAGCCCTCTGCAACAGCGGTTACCGTAAAGGCAATACCGCCGGTCTGCATAGAGCAGTTTGCAAAATTATAATAGGTAGACTTGCTGTTGTCAAACAGTGTGTGGTTGTGCTGATCGTTGCCGCAATCAATGGTGATCAGATACTTTTCTGCGTTTTCAACTGCGTTGAATACCAGAGTCGTACCAATGACCTCAAACTTGGAAACTCTGTCAAGCCCCTTGTTACGGTAATATCTGACAGCTGCATCGGAATCTGCCGCAGAGGTACCCTTTGCAACGACCGTGATCTGGTAGTCGCCGGGCTTCTCGGAAGCAAAGTCATAGCTCTGTGTGGTGGTACCGACAGAAGAATTGAACAGCACGTTGCCCTCGCTGTCGGAAATGGTGACCGCATAAGAGGTTGCACCGTTTACAGCAGCCCAGCTGATCGTGTTGCCAACCACGCTGACCGCAGGAGTCTGCAGCTTGGTAGCGGCATTGTCACTCCAGACAGCAAACAGAGTGGTGTTTGCGTTGATCTCGGTATTTTCGGTTGCCGCATATGTAAGCTTGGAGCCATCCTCGTACTCACTGATGAACCAGCCGACAAAGGTGTATCCTTCACGGGTGGGAACAGTGTAGTCGGAGTTGAAGACCAGCTTACCGCCGACCGTAGAGATCGCCACGGGTGCGGTTGCGTCGTAGCAGAGATCAAAGTCGATCACGTACTCATCCTGTCCTGCAACGGTGGGAGCCCACTTAGCATAGACAGTGACGTCCCCGAATACCGGGGTGGTTCCAAAGAAGAACGCCTTGGTCAATTCCGCATCGGAATACCAACCCAAAAATACGTTACCGTCCTTGGCAGGGTCGTTGGGCTTTACCACGGTCTTACCGTTGATTACGGTAACCGCGTCAACCGCACTTCCGCCGTTGGTGTTAAAGGTAACGGTGTAGGGTACCTTCTTCAGGAAGTTCATGGTCGCGTCTTTGTAAACCAGCGTCAAGGTATCGCCATCCAGCGTTGCCTGCGCGGTTCCGTCCTCGTCGCGCACAAAATCAAGCGTTACGGTATTTCCGTTAACCGTATAGTCGCCCGATTTGTTGAGATCGGGACCTGCGATGGTAAATATGTTGCCGGTACTGAGTGCCAGCGTATATTCACCGAGCGCAGCGTCATAATAATAAACGCCGGTCTCATCGCCCACAACGGGAGCGGGGGGTTGCTCTGCCACATCTCTGGAATTCAGCGAAATGATTACGATTGCAATGATCGCGCCAACCAGCAATACTGCTGCAGCGAGAAATGCATAGAACCATTTGCCCATTGTCAAAAATGTGCTTTTTCCTGATGTCTTTTCTTTCATCGATTTTTCCTCCTTTGGTCAGATGATTTCGAAAAGAATAAATATTCAATAAAAAATATTGAAAATTTCTTTCATTTTACCACACCTACCTATGTTTGTCAATAGAGATTAGAAAAAAAACTGCAAAAAAACCAAAAAAATGAAATATAAAAAGGTAAGACTTGCAAAAAACAATTCAAAAATGCGCTTTAATTGAATAAAGAGTGGAAAAGAACGAATGATTATAAGTTTTCAAATGCACCTTTCGCATCCAAAAAATTCATTTTCCTCTCAAAAACCATCTTCCTCTGCACGGAAAGTATAAAATTGTCTAAAACCACCAAGAAAACGAAACCAACCAAAAAAATGATTGTGCTTTTCCCGTCTTGACTTTTGCCCATAAGTTTTATATAATAAAAGTGTATTTGATTTTGGAATCAAAAGTCAAACAAAAATCAAACGAATGAAGAGTAAAAACGTGGGCGTTGGGGAAATTCCCCGCAGTGCCGCTCGGACGGGGAGTTGTCGAGCGGACGAAAAGAGCCTTGTGCGATTGCGGTTCACGTTTTGCATCCCGCTTCATAGGGCTGATCGGAGCAATCCTCCTTGTTCTGCCGTATGGGTGGAAAAAAGGAGGAATTTTTATGAAAACCAACCCTGTTTCCGCACGCTCACACATCTATCGCATCACTCTGGATGCTCTGTTTGTGGCATTGTACGTCATTCTCAGTACGTTTTTGTCCTTTAAGATCCCCGGTGCGATCCAGATCTCGTTCTCCACGCTTCCCATCCTTTTGTGTGCCTTTTTATTCACGCCCGCAGATGCGGCAGCGGTGGCATTGCTCGGTACGCTTTTAGAGCAGATCCTTGATCCCTCACCCTACGGCTTTGCAACACTTCCGATGTGGCTGATCCCCGGTGTGACGATGGCACTTGTGGCGGCATTTTGCGCAAAGGGCATCCGCCGTGTAAACAACAACCGTACTGTGTTGATCCTTACCTGCATCACCGTGGCACTCGCCGAGCTTTTGCTGACAAGCTTGAACACGGGCGCACTTTATATCGACGGGTATCTGCTTCACTACCCTGTCAAGGCGATCCATCTTCTGCTTCCGACAAGACTTTTGAACTGTCTTGTGCGAGCCGTAATATCGTCATCGCTGACGATTTTGCTCCTTCCCCCACTCCGCAAGGCTTTGACACGTCTTGCACGTTGATCCTCCCCTATTTGCAATTTCTTTTTTGATCTTCCCGCGGCAGCCCTGTGAGTATCCCTCCTTCTGCCGCTTTTTTATGCAAAAAAATAAACGTTTGAACGCAAGAAAGGATTTTTTATGACCGTCGAACAAGCCATTCAATATATCCACTCCAATAAGTGGCACAACAAGCGTCCCGGACTTGACCGCATCCGCGCGTTGCTTGCCGCCATGGGAGATCCGCAAAAATCCGTGCGCTGTATCCACGTTGCAGGAACCAACGGCAAGGGCAGCGTTTGCGCCATGCTGGATGCAATCCTGCGCGCCGCAGGCTACCGAGTCGGTCTTTTCACATCTCCCTATATCCGTCGCTTTCATGAACGGATGCAGGCAGACGGAAAGCAGATTGACGACAAAATGCTGGCAGAGATCACCGACTATATCAAGCCCTTTGCCGAGGCAATGGAGGATACCCCTACCGAATTTGAGCTGATCACCGCCATCGGATTTGAGTTTTTCCGTCGCAGCGGCGTGCAGTACGTCGTATTGGAGGTGGGACTTGGAGGAAGATTGGATCCCACAAACGTCATTGAAGATCCACTGCTCTCGATCATCACCGATATTTATTTTGATCACACCGAGCAGCTTGGAAACACCATTCAGGCAATTGCCGCCGAAAAGGCGGGTATCATCAAGGAGGGACGCCCCTGTCTGTTTGGAGGCAAGGACAGCTCTGCCTGCCGCACGGTGGGACAGATTGCCGCACTCCGCCGCTCCCCCTTTTATACTGTGGACCGCACCGACTATCGTATTCGTAAAATGACCTTGGAGGGCACCGAGTTCGATTTTGGAAATTACACCGCGCTTTCCCTTCCCCTACTCGGTACCTATCAGCCCTTTAACGCTGTCACCGTGCTCACAGCGCTTGAGGTGCTGGCAAGCGAGGGAGTTATGACCGACGAGGTAGCCCTGCGCCAAGGACTTTCCGCTGTCCGTTGGCCCGCGCGCTTTGAATTGATCCGTCGCGATCCCATTGTTCTCTGCGACGGCGGTCACAATCCCAACGGAATTTCTGCCGCTGTACAAAGCGTTGAGCGTTATTTTCCCGAGCAAAAGGTCAATCTCCTAGTCGGCGTTATGGAGGACAAGGACTATGACGAAATGCTGGAAAAGCTGAAGCCGATTGCACGCCAAGCCTTTACGGTGCGCCCTAACAATCCGCGTGCCATGGATGCCGAGGTGCTGGCAAAGCATTTTGAGGAGCATAAAACACCTGCGACCGCATATTCCACTGTCGGGGATGCCGTCAAGGCTGCCATTGCGGCATCGCGTGAGGAAAAAATCCCGCTGATTTGTCTCGGCTCGCTCTATCTTTATGGGGAGATCGTTGACCTGCTGATCGCCGAGCCGTAATCGCCTTCCCTTTTCCCCGATCCCAAGGCTACCATTTTGATAAAAAGTTTTGGTCAAGGCAATCTCCTCATCCGTCACTCGCAAGCTCGTGCCACCTTCCCCGCTGGGGAAGGCTTAGAGAGTTGTCACATCTGTGGCGGTAGAGCTTCTAATGAACTGTCATTTTAGTGAAAGTTTTGCTCAAGCTTTTTCAAAAGCTTGCGAGGTGGAGGGCGCGGAGCCCTCCTCGCTCTCCGCAGAGAGCGAAATTCCCCTTACGGCGTTCTCTTTTGTTAGCTTTTCTCTTGCGCCCCCTTCGTGCAAGAGAAAAGCGGCTATGGAACTTGCAGTTTCTAACGAACTGTCATTTTGATGAAAAGTTTTGGTCAAGCTTTTTCAAAAGCTTGCG
>JAGANE010000046.1 GCA_017624395.1 Clostridia bacterium | reverse complement strand
GCAAGCTGTGCTTTGGTTGCCCCGATCTCGCGGTTCAGCTCTGCCAAAGATGCTTCATCAATGTGAAGCGGCATCGGATAATACCCTGTTTCTCCCAAAAAGATAGTAATAAGCTTGCCGTCCAAACGGTCAAAGCAATGCGGGAGTAATCCGCGCTCCTTGGCAAGGGATGCAAACAAGGTTTCCCGATGGTAGGCATAGCAATAGAAATTGACGTCCCCCAAAACAGGCGTACAGCGCAGATAGTACACGTGATTCTCGGTCAGGATGCGAAATCCCCAACAGGATTCTGTGTGGGAATGTGCATTGCGACATTCCTCATGCTCACAGCAGTAGGAAAACATACGGGAACAATCGGCAAGAACGTCCATGCGGAGCAGTTCAATCAAGTCTTTCAGTTCCTTTTGAAAGGCCTCGTTTTTATGATCCTTGGCTCCCGCATGATCGCTCCAATCGGTGTAAAACTCTTTTCCCGACCGCCCGAAATCCCCACGCAGATGCCCGATGCAGCCGCGCTCCGCGTCCTTCTCTGCATCCGAATAAAAGAGATATTCTTCCTCCCGCATCTGAATACGCTCGATGCGGTATCCCTCCAATGCAATGCTCACCTGCTTTTCCCTCCTTTGGTATCAAGATACGGATGGTAATGCCCACCCTCGTCATAATGCTTGGGATCTGCCATCGGTGTATCCCAACCGTAGATCGCACCGTTTTCCATTGCCGCCATCTGCTGCGGGGTAATGCCAAAGGGCGCGTTTTGATCCTCGGCGTACTGTCGGTTGGCAACCTGATCGGCTCCGTACTGCGGGAAGTCCTCATACCGATCCTCGCCAAAGCGGATGCGGATACGCTCACCCGTAAACGGCAGAACGCCGTAGCAGCTTTCTGGCAGTCCACGCATAGATGCCAATGCGGTCATGAGTGCGGTACGATCATAGCAATAGACAGTAAACTGCCTTTTTTCGTTCCAAGGTGTGCAGGCAAGATACCATGCGTAGCGGTCGGTGAGAACACGGAACCCCCAGCACTCGCGGTTGAAGGAATACGGGATATGATCGTGCAGGCGGTCGCGGCAAAAGGTCTCCATACGGAGCTTATCAAGGAGAATGCCGTATGCATCCTCGCTCTGCAAAAAGCGTGTCAGCATACTGAACGCCGCTTGCAGCTCCATACTGTCGGGCTGAAGGAGGACGGGGGCAAAAACAAGCCCATTGTCCGCAAACAGCCCCTTATAATAGCCGACAAAGCCGTATTCCGTCTTGCCGTCATCCATGAGTAGGTCTTTTTCTGCCCACAGCTTCAAAGATTCAAGTGTCATGGTTTGCCTCCTCAATGAAAAAAGACAGGGTGTTCCCTGCTTTGATCGCACTTTGAAATTGGTCGATTGCCTGAATCTCGGCAGGCGTGATCTTGGGGATCTTCAATAGGTCGCCAATCCCCATATTGGCGATCCTCTGTTCGTCGGAAAATCCGCTTTTGATGAGCCTTGCAAAGACCTTGAGATTTGTTTGGTTCAGTTCGGGCATTATCTCGCCTCCCCCGCAGCTTCTTGCGTCGGTGTATCCTGTGCCGGTGCTTCACGAGGCGTGTACGGCACTGCTTGAATCTCTCCGCCTGCTTTGAAGATATATTCGGGACGTTTGAACATCTCGGTATATTTCTCGATCTGCTCGTCGGAAAGACTACCGAAATCCTCACCACCGCAACTGCAAATGAAGCCGGGACCCAACAACACGTCAATCATGTTGTGTTCGTCGTCATAGATGGCGCGGTTGGGTTCCATGCCGTTGATCTTGCCCTCGTCGTTGCAAATGAAGCACACTTCTTCCTCAAAGGGATAAAAGGGTTCAATGTTACCCTTTACAAGCCCCTGCAATCCCTCCAACGTGTTTTTGACCTCTACGGTCTTTGCCATTTGGTGCGGCTCCAAAAGAACCACTCGGATCGTTTCTTCTTTACTCATCTTTCTGTTCCTTTCTCTCGTTTCGTTTTCATTTCAATATACTTCTGCTCGGTCAGCTCCCCGCTTTCAGTCTTGGCAAGGGTTGCTTTGGCAAATTCGGGGAGCTTTTCGGGCGGTACGATGCCGATGACCTCGTGGCGTTCGATGCGATCTCTCTCCTGCCTGTAAAGATCCCAACAGAAGCAAGCTCGCCCACGCCCGCCCCCCTCGGCACCAAAACCGCCGTCGGTAAGATACAGCTGATGGGAAATATCCTTGTAGCCGTCATGGAGATACTTCTCGTCAATGGCGACCACCTTTCCCACAATGCTCTCGTCCCCCGATACGGGGATCAAGTCCTCGCGTTTGAGGCAG
>JAGANE010000303.1 GCA_017624395.1 Clostridia bacterium | reverse complement strand
CCCGAGGACGTTGCAAAATGCGTTCTTGCCGCGGCAAGCGGACTGCTTGATTTTGGCACAGGAACGGTACTGAATGCAGACGGCGGATTCCACATCCGCAGATTGTGAGAAAAGATGAAAATTTATGATTTTGACGCGGTTGTGATCGGTTCCGGCTGTGCGGGATACAACTGCGCGGATTGGCTGTATGATCTCGGCTATCGCAACGTCGCGGTCATGACCGAGCGGAAAAATGCGGGCACCTCAAGGAATACGGGAAGCGATAAACAGACCTACTACAAGCTTTCCTTGGCAGGGGATGACGGTGACAGTGTATTGAGTATGGCAAAAACGCTGTTTGAAGGCGGCGCCATGGACGGTGATGTGGCACTCTGCGAGGCGGCAAACTCGGTCAAATGCTTTATGAAGCTTGCCAACCTCGGCATGGAGTTTCCTACAAACGGCTTTGGAGAATACGTTGGCTATAAAACCGACCACGATCCCTTTTGCCGTGCTACCTCCATAGGTCCTTATACCTCCAAAAAAATGACCGAAGTGCTGGAGAATGCGGTTCTCGGTAAGGGGATCACGCTTCTTGACCGCACTCAGGCGATCCGTCTTTTGGTGGACGGGGGAAGTGTGACGGGCGTTCTTGCAATCGATACCTCTGTCAAGGACCGTGTCGAATACGTTGCGGTGCGCACTCCTTACGTGGTATTGGCTACGGGAGGCCCTGCAGCCATTTATGCGGACAACGTATATCCCTTGTCGCATACGGGCAATTCCTCGTTGGCATTGGAGGCGGGGGCAACCTTTGGCAATCTTTCGGAATGGCAATACGGGCTTGCCTCTACCAAATTCCGTTGGAACGTTTCGGGAACCTATCAGCAGGTACTTCCAAAATATATTTCCATTGATCAAAATGGCGTGGAGCGCGAATTTTTGAGGGATTATTTTTCACAGCCGCAGGAGATGCTGAAAAACGTATTCCTTAAGGGCTACGAATGGCCCTTTGACGTCCGCAAGCTGCACGGCTCATCCTATATCGACCTTTTGGTCTATCATGAAAGCGTGATCCTTGGCAGGGACGTATATATGGATTTCCGACAAGAGCCATGGGGGCTGGAGAATGGCTTTGATTGCCTTGACGAGGTATCCCGTACCTATTTAAAAAACTCCGATGCATTGCTCCCGTTGCCGATTGAAAGACTGCGCAAAATGAATCCGGGCGCAATTTCTCTGTATCTGGATCACGGAATTGACCTGACACGGGAGCCCTTGCGGGTGGCGGTTTGCGCACAGCACAACAATGGTGGGGTACGGATCAATGCAAATTGGCAGACCGATGTCAAGGGCTTGTATGCCGTTGGTGAGGTTGCGGGAAGTCTCGGAATCTTCCGTCCGGGCGGTACGGCGCTTAATTCCTGTCAGGTAGGAAGCATGCGGGCTGCCGAGCATATCGTTTTTGAAGGCACAAACAAGGTGTCAAATCGGTTTGAAGTGCTTTTAAACGAGGCGGTGAATGCGGCCAACAGCTTGATCGCAAGCACAAGGTCGGATCACTCCACGCTTCGGGAGAAGCGTCGGGAATATGCTACAAGAATGAGCCGTTGCTTTGCCTTTTTGCGGGATATTTCCACGATGACGCAAGCTTGTTTGGAAATCTCGGAGGATGTCCAAGCCTTTTGCAGGGATAATTCTTGGCAGGAGGCATCCGAGATCCCGATGCTGTTTAAAAATTTAGACATCATTTCCATGCAGGAGGCGGTGGGTGCCGCCATGCTTGCCTGCGCCAAGCAATACGGCTCAAGGGGCTCTGCCTTTGTTTTGGAGGAAACCGATTTTATGGATCGATGCCCTAAGGAGGAAAACGTCGGTGGCAGGTCGGAGATCGTGACCGTGCAAAAAAAGGACGGGCTGACTGTTGAGCGGGTTTCGGTAAGACCGATTCCCGAGCGAGACCTTTGGTTTGAAAAGGTTTGGAATCATTATAATGCGATAAGAGGACAAAAACAATGAAGCTGCAATATTTGGGAACCGCCGCGGCGGAGGGTGTACCAAGCCTTTTTTGCCGTTGCGAGGTCTGTAAAAACGCAAGAGCAAGGGGCGGACGAGAGATCCGTTCACGTTCGCAGGCAATTGTAAACGACCGACTTCTAATCGATTTTCCAAGCGATTCCTTTTACCATTGTACACAGTTTGGAATTGATCTGAGTCAATTGGAAAGCTGTATCATCACCCATATTCACGGGGATCATACCTTCCCATGGGAATTTCACCATATCCGCCGTGGAAACTCGGTGCTTCCCGCGGATTACAGGGGCTTTCATCTGTACGGCAGTGAGGATATTGAGGGGCGATTTGCCGATCCCGTAAAAAATGCCAACGGTAGGTTGCATCTTCATGTTGTCTCACCATTCGAGCCGTTTTTATTGGAGGGCATGAGGATCACCGCCCTCAAGGCAAAGCATGGAACGGCACACCCTTACGTCTATATGATAGAGGATGGCGAGCGTGCATTGCTGTATGCGCACGATACCGAAATGCTTCCTGAGGAAACGTGGGAGTATTTGCAGCGGGTGGGGGTGAAATTCGACTTGGTTTCCTTGGACTGCACAGGCGGTGCTGCCGAGAAGATTGAAAAATACTCTCATATGTATCTTGGGATCAATCAAAAATGCCGTGAAAGAATGCTTGATATGGGCTTGGCAGACAGCAAAACGATCTTTGTGCTGAATCATTTTTCCCATAACGGATTGTCGGCTAATTATCAAGAGCTTTGTCAAATTGTCACGCCTCTCGGGTTCGACGTCTCTTACGACGGTAAGATCATCACGGTATAAAGGCTTCAAACAGCATAGCATATCATGTTACACACAAGGAGGTCGGCATGATCGAGTCACCTTATCAAAAACCAAGCCTGATCCCACCAAAAGCACACCCACGCTTGATGGTGCGGGAAAAGGATTTGAAAAGAATAAAACAAAATATGGAGGATCCCTCCTGCGTGCTTGCCGTCAGTCTTTGGCAGAGCCTTTGCAAAAAGGAGATCCGTTGCATCGGTGCCGATCCCGATTACGGTACCTACGATCTTTCCGAATATCTGGCAATCGAAGCCAAGGCGCTCAAGGCATTGCTTTCGGGGAATCGTGAGGACGCGCGCGCGGTGATTCAAGATGTGATTTTCCTTTTGGAAAGCTCCGAGTTTGATAAAGGAATCATGAAGGCTCGCTGGAGCGGACATTTGATTTTTGTTTCCTCCGAGGTGTACGATTGGTGTTACGCCTATCTTACAGAGAAAGAAAAATACCTGATCATATCCAAATGTGAGCAAATGGCGCAAATATATTTTGAGATGGGGTATCCTCCCGCAAAGCAGACTGCCATCAGCGGACACGGAGGCGAGGCACAGCTGTTGCGTGATCTCTTGTCGTTTGCGATTGCGGTTTATGATGAGCGTCCCGACATTTACGATTTTTGTGCGGGCAGAATTTTGGAAGAATACGTTCCATCCTATGACGTTATGCTTTCGGGTGGTTTTCACCATCAAGGTCCGACCTACGGCTCTTACCGCTATACATGCCTTTTGTGGTCTGCCTTGCTCTTTTATTCGATGAGCGGACAAAAAATATTTACACAAAAGCTGGATGTGCTTGCCTAGGGATTTCTTTATCTGCTGCGGAGCGTCGGGCAGCTCCTGCGTTTGGGTGACGATACCTACGAATACAAGGCACCGTATTTACGCAACGCGCCCCTTACCGTGCCCATGTTCTTTGCGTGGGCGTATACGGGAGAGGAGCAATATAAAAGTATCTTTCAGGCTGGCATGGATAAGGAATACTTGTTGCCGTCAAAATGCGGAATGGATTATTATATGGATGGCTCCTTTGGAGAGGGCTTGCTTTCTCCCGTGGTACAGCTTTTGTGGAGCGGTCTGACGCCCGAAATCAACCCCCAAAGCCTCCCGCCTTACCGCTATTTTGGTTATCCTAACGGAATTACCGTATGGAATGACGGTGAGCGCTTGGTGCTGATGAAGATCGGAGAGCTATGGGGCTCCAACCACGATCATCTTGACACGGGCTGCTTTCAGATCTATTGTGGAGGTGCTTTGGCAAGTGATTCGGGCGTGTACGACAGCTATCACACATCACATAGAAAGAACTATACCATCAGAACAAGTGCGCACAATTGCCTGACGGTCTTTGATCCGCAGAGACCGACCTATGGGGAATGGACGGATGGCTCTGCATACGACGGAGGAACCAGACGCCCCTGCGCGGGCAAAGAGCCAAAGACACTTGATG
>JAGANE010000302.1 GCA_017624395.1 Clostridia bacterium | reverse complement strand
TCCCATCACCAGCTCCAGGAGGAGTTCCCGAGCGGCCAAAGGGGGCAGACTGTAAATCTGTTGTCACTGACTTCGATGGTCCGAATCCATCTTCCCCCACCAAGCAAAGAAAGGCACCTGCTTGCAGGATGCCTTTTTTGTTTGGTGAGAGCCGCATCCGCTGTGTCAGCCTGCTCGATTTACAATTTCTACTACACAAAAGTGCCCCTTGCCGCCGCCTTGGCGGCTCTAATATCAAAAAAACCTCCGTTTAAATTGATGCAAACCGAAAAAACAAGTTTCGTGTCTTGCTAAATAAATGCTTTTATAATATAATATAGTAAAAACTCAAATCTTATATTTTGGTGGATAGGTATGTTTTATCAATTTAAAAAGAGTGAACCTCGTTGGATAAACTTTGAAAATCCAAAGGGTGAAAAAGGCAAAGGTGCAACCGAAAACGGTGGTGCTAAAGGACACGCATGGGAGCATTTTTACATTGACGAAGAAAAGGTGCTTTGCGACTTTGACGGTCAAGGCGTTATTAGAAGAATTTGGATTACCTTAAGTGACCGCGATATACACACCTTACAAAACGTTTATATTAAAATGTTTTGGGATAATTCTCCTGTACCGCAAGTTGACGTTCCTATTGGTGACTTTTTTTGTATGGGGCTTGGCTATATGCGTAGCTTTGAAAACCAATTTTTTTCTACAGCAGAGGGCCGTTCTTTTTCTTGTTTTATTCCAATGCCCTTTAAAAAGCATGCAAAAATTGTTCTTCACAACAAAACAGGAAAATATATCAATAACCTTTTTTACGATATTAACTTAACATTGGAAACTTTACAACAAGACGATATGCTTTTTTTCGCTTCCTTTCATGAATTAGAAAACGAATTAGAAGATAACGTAGAAATTTTAAACACAAAAGGTGAGGGAAGATTTTTAGGAGCAAATATTGCCGTTATCCCAAACAATGAAAAATACGGCGATCTTTGGTGGGGCGAAGGCGAAGTAAAAATATTTATTGACGGTGACAAAAAATACCCAACATTAGCCGGTACAGGTGCGGAGGATTACGTCGGCTCGGCTTGGGAACTCGGTGAGTTCATAAATGCTTCACAAGGTTGTGTAAGTCGTGTTGGCAATTCTGTTTCAATGTACCGTTTTCACACGAATGACCCTATCTTCTTTAAAGAGGATATTAAAGTAGAACTTCAAGCAATGGGCGGTGGTCTATTTGATAAGGTGAAACCGCTTATAGATAACAAAGCCCCCATTTTGCTTGCTACTTACGATGACGGCGATGTGCATCACATTTACAAAAGAGAACCTTCCGATTTAAGTGGTTACATTAACTTTTTCAGACAAGATCATTATAGAACAGTAGCTTATTATTATAAAAATGAGTAAGGTTTATCCTATACGGATGAAAGACGAAGCTTTTGCTTTGTAATGCTCCAACATTAACTTGACATCTAAATGGTTCGTAACAGCCAGAAAAAAGCACTTGCGTAAGCAAGTGCTTTTTTCAACTAAATCCGCCGATGGCGGAAGAAATCCACCTGCGGTGGATGAAATCGCTTTGCGATGAAATCTGTCTTGCAACAGGCAATGAAGGTACATTTCATTTCATCTGAAGCAGAACGCCGAGAACTTCATTGCTACTTGCGACACAAATGAACGATGTTGAGACGTTGCCTCAAATAAAAAGGCCCGCGTGTCTTGATTTCACCAACAAAATATGATAGAATGAACACAACCACCAAGTCCCCACCGAACCAACGGAGGAAAAAACGATGCAACTTTGCTTAGAACAGATCAAGGCGGTCACGCAAGGTGCCTTTGACGTGATCGAGGTAGACGGCTATACCCGCTTTCTGCGCTTTACCGAGCAGGAGACGGCTGTGATCGACAATCCAAACCTCTACTATCCTGCCGGTGTGCAGCTGTCCTTTCAGACAGACGGCACCGCCCTGCGCATTGCCGGTCGCAACACCGAAAAAAGCGGTGTGCGAAGCTACTATGCCTTTGATATTTTAGAAAACGATAGACTGATCGCCTCTTTTTCCAACCTGAAGGATGAGGATGCCGTTGGCAACTACGCCTGGGGCGTATACCCCTTAGGCAGCTTTTCTGAGGAGATGGCGCTCAGCGAGGGCGAAAAAACGATACGCATCCTGCTGCCGCATTCGGTACAAGCAGAGCTTTCTGAGCTGACCGTGATGGGAGCCACCTACGTTACTCCCGTTAAGCGTGAAAAAACGCTGGTCGCCTACGGCGATTCGATCACCCAGGGGTATGATGCCCTACATCCGCGTAACACCTACGCCATGCGTGTGGCCGATGCGCTGGGCATGGCGTTGCATAACAAGAGCCTGGGCGGCGCGATCTTTGACCCTGCCATGAGCGCGGCACCAAGCGGTGTGCATGCCGATATGATCTTGGTTGCCTACGGCACAAACGATTGGGGATACCAAGACCGCCCGACGCTGACTGCCAATGCTGCCGGATTTTTTGAAAATCTGGTCAAGCAGTACCCCGGCGTGCCGATCTATGCCGTCACACCCATCTGGCGTAAGAATCACGAAGCCGTGCCGCCCTTTGGCACGTTTGCAGAGCTGGCCGATATGATCGAGACGGTCTGTAAGCCCTACCCCACCGTGCGCGTGATCAAGGGCATGCCACTTGTGCCGCCCGATGAGGCGCTGTTTGGTGATCTGGAGCTGCATCCGAACGATGCCGGATTTTTCGCATACGCGGAAAATCTGCTGAAGAAGATGGAGAAGGCAGAATGAAGCTGAAATTTGACGTTTGTGGAAGAACCCAGCCGGATCCCTTTATTTTTGAGGATGACGGCAGGCTATATCTGTACGTGACCGGTAGCGAGGGGGTTGAGGCCTATTCCGCCACCGACCTGACCGACGTGTGGCACTATGAGGGCGTGGTGACCGCCTTTGCAGACGGACGGGATTTTTGGGCACCCTCGGTCATCAAGCATGAGGGCATTTATTACATGTACGTTTCCTGCTATCGAAGCATTGACGGCGAGGCCTGCAATGAGCATATGCACGTAGCGCGCGCCACCTCGCCGCTTGGGCCGTTTACCGACGAAAAGCGGCTTTATCATCGATTTTCAATCGATTCTCACGTGGTGAAAACCGATGCCGGGCTCTTTTTGTGGTTTGCGCAGGATAATCTTGCTTGCGAACGCGTTGGCACGCGGGTATGCATTGATCGTCTGCTTGACCCTTACACGCCCGCAAACGAGGTGCGCGAGATGATCGTTCCCACCTTTGACGAGGAGTGGTTTACCCCGCAGTGCACGCCCGAACGCAACTGGCACACCATTGAGGGTGCCTATTGGTTCCAGGAGGGGGAATGGCAGTATGTGATGTACAGCGGCGGCT
>JAGANE010000301.1 GCA_017624395.1 Clostridia bacterium | reverse complement strand
GCCAGCCACATTCTGCCGTAGCCCACAAGGTCACATACACCGTCTGCCAATTGCTTTTCAGATTGCTCCATTAAATCCTCTCGGTAATAGGAAAGCCCCGAGCCAACAAGAACGAGATCCGAAAACCGCTCCTTGATGTGCTTCTCGATCGTGACAAAGCGCGAAAGGCCTTGCTCCGCAGATTCGGGCGGCGTATATGCGCCCTTGCGGTAGGGTCGGTTGACGTGAGGATTGTAATACGGATTGCCCAGCGTAACGTTGAGCATCTGCAGCCCCTCGTCCACCAGCATCGCAAGCAGACGGTCGGGCTCACGGAGATCCACCTCGTTTTGCTCGGTCGTGCCGAAGCCGTAAGGCTTTGGTACCATATCCACAACGCTCAGGCGCGAGGTTAAGAGAATACCGTCGGGAAGAACGTCTCTCACCGCACGGAAGCAGTCCAGATAAAGTCTCGTTCGGTTTTCAAAGCTTCCCCCGTACCTTCCCTCACGGGTAAATGCCGACAAAAGCTCTTGGAAAAGGTAGCCGTGACAGGACTTGACGTCCACGCCGTCAAAGCCTGCCTCTGCCGCAAGCCTTGCCGATGCCACGTACTTTTCGGGCAAGGCATCGAGATATTCGTCACTCACAATATTCTCATCGGTAACGGGTCTTTTTTCTTCATAGATCGGGTGGCGGTAAGCAATCATAGGAATGATGCTCTGTCTACCCGAATGGGTAAGCTGAAGAATAAATATGGGCTTTACACCGCACTCCGCCTCAGCCACACGGCGCATCTCATCAAGAAGCGCCTTGAATTTTGGCAGATTCTGTTTGGTCAGCATCATCTGTCCCTCATTGGTGCGCCCCTCGGGGCAAACCGCGTTTGCCTCAAACCAAATCACACCCGCGCCGCTTTGGGCAGCCTTGATATATTTTTCGCGCGTCAGCTCACTCGGGCTTCCGTCAAGGTTACAGTCACAGCCCTCCATCGGCTGAAGCACCACGCGGTTTTGGATGGTTTGCTTGCCGACTTGAATGGAATTCTGAATCATTTTCAAAACGTCCTTTCGTTTTTTACGACAACATTTTATCACGAAATAAAAGCAATTTCTATATTAAAATTTGCAATATATATTGCTTTTCTTGCAAACACATGATAAAATATAGAAAAAGGAGGGGAACGCCATGACTTACGCTTTCAAGACCGAGACTTTTGAATTTGAATATATCGAGAGCTCCATCGACAGTACGGTGCTTTGGGAAAATCACTGTCATGCACGCTTTGAGATGCTGGCCGTACTGGAGGGCAATATCAGCATCGTGCTTGAGGGCAGAAACTACCGTCTGACCGAGGGAGAGGGCATCCTCGTTCCACCTCTCGCCTACCACACCGTTATCACAAACCGCAAAGGCACGTACCGAAGGATTACGGCTATGTTTGATCCCGAGGCCATTCCAAGTGTTCTGCGCCCAAGACTTCTAAACAGGGATACCGTCATCATATCCAGTTCTCCGCAGATCCGCGACCTAAAAAAGATATGTAAGGAAAAGGAGTCCGATTTTTACGCACCTCTTGCCAACAGCTTGATGATACAGATCCTTTATAACAACGCGCAGACCGAGCTGACCGACAGTGAGGCCGAAGAAGACAGTTTTTTGAAAAAGATTCTTTCCTATATAGAGGAACACCTTTGCGAGAAAATCATGCTTGACGATCTGGCTCGCCACTGCTCGCGATCCAAGTCCTCGGTTTGCCATCTGTTTGAGGAAAAAATGAAGGTCTCCACCAAGCAGTATATTCTGCAAAAGAAAATGGCCTATGCCGCAGGACTGATACGTGACGGACAAAATCCCACAAGCGTTGCCGTGCAGGTGGGGTATGAAAATTACAGCGACTTCTACCGTATGTACCAAAAGCATTTTGGCACAAGCCCAACCAAAAACCAAGCTCGACCAACCTGATTTTTATTCCGATTGCCGTTTTCGTCTTGCGTAGGTGATAAGCGACGACACGCGACGGCGAGTGGGCAAGATCGGTGGCAGTAAATCCATCAAGGCAAAACAAAAGCGGAGTCCGTTTGGACTCCGTTTTCGTTTTGGCTCCCTCCAACAATTTCGAACCTAAAACCTTACAAACAGTATGGATTTTGCTGTTTCTTCTTCAGCATTTCATTGAGTTTTGCTGTGTTTCTTTTGATAATTGAATATATAATCGCCCAAATTACGATATAGCCCACAACAAAAATTGCCGTGAATACTATAATCGGTATTATACCGAAG
>JAGANE010000300.1 GCA_017624395.1 Clostridia bacterium | reverse complement strand
GGTGTACTTTTAGTCGTTCTTACCCCACTTTACGCACCTTTTGGTCGCTTTTAGGCATCAAAAACAGAACATTTGTCTACCGACGAATGTTCTGTTTTTGTTTATCCAAGCCGCAGGCTTGGCATATCATCGCCGCACAACGTGCGGTGAATATCATCAGCCCTTTTGGGGTTGTATCTCATCACGCTTTAGCGTGCATCTTACCTGCGGCTTGATGATATACAATGCTTCGCATTGATGATATACCGCAACAAGTTGCGGATGATATACACGCCTTCGGCGTGATTGGGATGCGAGTTGGCGAAAAGCTCTTGAATTAGTCTATAAAATGTGATATAATACCCTCGAAGGGAGCGATAATATGATGAAAAACTATTTACTGATCTATTCGGAACAGCTTGCGACCGATATAGAATTGCTTTGTCAAAATATAAAAGCTCCTTCCAACACTCTTTTCCAGATCCGTAAAAGTTCAAGTAGCGTTTACGCAAATATACGTGAGGCAAACTACGGACAAAGCAAGGCGGATATGCTTTCAAAGCACTGTCCTCTAAATGTACTTCTTTGAGAGTTATGCTGATCGCATCTTGTAAAACCGCAAAGGAGAATGCAAAATGAAAAAACTGTTATGCATCATTTTTTCTTGTGTATTTTTGTTTTCCTTCACTTCTTGCGCATTTATTGATCGATTACAAGGAGATATGCGCCAACTTGAATATGACGAAGACGGCAATTTGTTGTATAAAGGCAATGCTTATTATCGTGCCGATAATCGTTTTGAGGTAAGAACAAGTACGAACGATAAGGTTATTGAGCTTGGGTGGCAATCTCAGTTTCCTTTCTTTCCCGATATGCATTATTATGCTTTTGATGAAGAAGATCCGCTCTTTATTTTTTGTGATAATGGAGAATCTACCCTATATAACAAAGGCTTATATGTGAAATCAGATTACGATATTTATAACGAAGTATATGCAGTAGAAAACACCGATATTGAAATCTCTCTTTCTGCGGTTATGACAAAAAGTGATGTTGCGGTTTCGGCAATCGATCATGAAGCATCTTTGTATTTCAAAATGTTTTTGAAGGATAATTCCAACGTGCAAATAGAAATGGCGGGTCCATATCAATATGACGATAATTGGTATTTTATACATACGGGAGAAACTTGGCTTATAAGTGACGAGCTCGTTGCAATACTTAAAGCAAATAACATGGTGAGCGAATAAATCGATATTTCCTTTGGCATAAGTTTATTTGGACACCTTTTGTTCGTTTCCCCCCGTTTAGACACCTTTTATCACGTTTAAGGCAACCAAAAGTTCTCTTTTTGTTTATCCAATTGTTTATCCAAGCCGCAGGCTTGGCGTATCATCACTTCTCGATCTTCCGTATTTAAATGAATGTCAAATAAAAAAGAAAGGTAATAGTACGATGCTGATCACAGACAAAAAAGAGCTTGTGAAATATACAAGCGACAAGCGGCGTTGGCAGGGGATTCCCGGAATTGAGGTTACCGCAAAGGGGCGGCTGTTTGCCATTTTTTACAGTGGCGGGATCACCGAGGACGTGGGAAACTACAGTTTGCTTGTTAAGAGTGACGACGGTGGAAAAAACTGGACCGAGCCGATTGCGGTTGCCTATTGGGGAGAGGATTCCCGCGCGTACGATCCCTGCCTTTGGATCGATCCTATGGGACGGTTATGGTTGTTCTTTGCCGTCATGCCAAATCACCGTCAAATGGCATACGTGTGTGAAAATCCCGATGCCGACGAGCTGAAATGGAGCGATGCCGTTACCGTTGGACACGACGTGATGATGAACAAGCCCATTGTTACCAAGGAGGGCAGATGGCTTTTGCCGATTGCCGTTTGGCGTGATGGGATCAAGGTCAAGTTTGAAACCGCAAGCACTCCCAAGCTTTCGTCGGTCTATGAAAGCACCGACAACGGAAAAAGCTTTGCACGCGTGGGAGGAGCGGACGTTCCCGAGCGCTCCTTTGACGAGCATATGGTGTTGGAACGCAAAGACGGCTCTCTGTTGATGCTGGTAAGAACCAAATACGGAATTGGAAAAAGTGAATCCTTTGACGGTGAAAAACATGGTCGGAGGGCGTTGACAGTGGCTTGGGCGGTCCCGATTCTCGGTTTTGCATCCGTAGGCTCATGAGCGGACGCGTATTGCTGATCAATCATGCTTCTAAAAAGAGAAGCCACCTTACCGTCTATCTTTCCGAGGACGACGGCAATACCTTCCCATACGCCCTTATGATAGACGAGCGTGCCGACGTTTCCTATCCCGATATGACACAACGTGCCGACGGATTGATCTATATTATTTACGACCGTGAGCGTGGTGCACAGTATCCCAAAATGAGGATCCCTGCCGACGAGATGGCAAAGGAGATTTTGTTCTGCACCCTGCGGGAGGAGGATATTCTTGCGGGACGTCTTGTGTCTGATGATGCAAGGCTTGAGCAGATCGTCAGCAAGCTTGGAAAATAATCTGCATGGGCTTGTTTTCAAGCCTTGAAATGCTTCATACTACCCCAAAAAGCTCCTTGACGGTGATCAAAGGAGCTTTTTCTTTCAATGTAATATATTTTAATGTGCCAAAATGGGAAAAGCTCTTGACAAAATTCTCTAAATATGCTAAAATAATAATGGTATGTTATTTCTTGCTTATCATTCCTGCTTATAATATTAGTGTTATTAAAAAGGAGAATTGATTATGATTAACGGAATATTGATTGGAGGCATTTTTCTGATTTTGGCGATCAGCGTAGGCTGGGCAATGCTGAGAGGGCTTGCAAAGGCACGGATTCGCGGAATTTCCATGATTGCGTGCGGCGTGCTTGCTGTCTTGCTGGCACTCCTGACGCGTTCGTTTTTGGTAACCGATACGATGATGGAGTCTAACATTCTCCCGCTATTGGTTGAAGCGGAGGTTGATCAGGTTGTGATGGACGTTCTCGGCGTTTCCGAAACGCTGGACGACGTTTTGCTCAACGTTTGTGTTTCTTTGATTCTTCCCGTTCTTACTTTGGTGTATTTTATCGTTCTTTCCTTCCTGACGTGGATCGCTTTTTTGGTGTTGTCTATCGTGTTCCACGTTCCGTTGCAGTTCAAAAGTCGCTTCAGCCCCTTCCGTTGGCTGCGCTCCGCGGCGTGGGGACTTGGACAGGGCTTGGTGATTTTGTTTATCGTGCTTCTTCCAATCTCTACTTATCTTTCCATTGCTCCTACGGTGGTGGATGAGGCAATGAATGCCGATCTGATTCCGAGCGAACAACAGGAAGTCGTACAGGACGCTATGGACGATTACGTTACGCCTGCAAACAGCGGTGTGATCAAGGTTTACCGTGCTTTGGGCGGTGAGGCACTTGGAAATGCAATGACTGATTTTACCATGAACGACGTAAAGGTGGATTTCTCTGTGGAGATCGCATCGGTTTCCTCGTTTGGTTGTGATATCTTTGCATTGTCTAAAACCGATTTTCATCAGTACGGAGAAAAGGAAGCATTGATCTTTGCCGCCATGGCGGAGTCCTTTGACGATTCCGTGCTGCTTCCCACCATTGCGGGTGAGTTCATTTATAACGCAACGCAAAAATGGCTTGCGGGTGAGGAGTTCATTGGTGCGGCAAAGCCAACCTTTGGCGATATGAATGAGATTTTTGATCCCTTCTTTACCACTCTGCTCAAGGTTTTGAATGAGGATTCCAAAAACACCGCGGCACTGCAGGCGGATATTCATACGGTTGCCGATCTGGTTTCCACGTTGGCAAGACACGGCGTGTTTGCCAAGCTTTCCGATACCGAAAATCTGATGACTGCCCTAAGTAGCAACGGCATTGTAGAGTCCATGGTAAATTCTCTCGGAACCAACCCAAGCATGAAGGTGCTGATCCCCGAAATTACCAATATGGGAATCCGTGCTGTGGCGACCACCCTTGGAATTCCCGCAAACGTTGAGGAGGTCTACGGCGACTTTTTGAACGACGTTGCAAGCTCGGTCAACTATGCCAAGGCACTGTCCGGCGAGGCTCGTGCAAAGCAGCTTTCCACGGATCTGGAAAAGGCATTTGACGAGGCAGGAATTCCCATTGATAACGAAATTATTGATTGCTATTCGGTGAGCATGATCTCCGACCTGATTGACAATACCGAAAAGGATTCGATCACCTCGCAGGACGTGCAGGCATTCTTTGCGGTTTACGCATTGAATGCGACTGAGGCGACCGAGACTACACAGGACTCTACCGAGGGACTTGCGGCAAGCGGCACGTTGCCTCTTGCGGGAACCGATCCTTTTGCGGGAACCGTTTACGAGGGTAAGACCGAGATGGAATTGAGAATGAGCGGTGCAGCAGTTCTTGCAACGGCTTATTCGCAGATTTTGAAGCTGGAGACCGAGAACTACGGGTCTGCGGCGGCTGAAATTTTGAGCAATGCTTACACGCAACTCTTGGATGAGGACGACGCAGGACTTGACATTGTCAAGGCAGTTGCTTTGACCAAGGCTTTGGACGGTGATGCATACCGCGCAACCGTAGCATTACAGGCGGCAGATGGCATGATCACCAAAAAAGTAACGTTGGACGAAATGCTGGTGGATGCCAAAACAGCGGCGGATCAGATCAACACCGAAAACGTTGCCAAGGAGGCGGATGCAATTGCATCGATCTTTAACGCAGCAAGTGAATTGAGCCGTGAAATGAATCATTCCTCCGATCTGAAGCTGGATGCCGTGGCAGGATCGTTTGGATCTATTTTGGATTCGTTGGATGCGTCTCCCTCGTTTGGCTCGGATAAGACTGCCAACCTCTTTACTGCGGTCATGCAATCCGAGACCGTGCGTAAGACCGCTGACATTGATATGAATACCGCAACGCAGATGGCACAAAAGGCGACCGAGGGTGAAAACGTCAACTACTCGCAGACCATGAATGCAGTTTCCTCCAGCGTCACCGTGATTACCAAGCTTGGTAAGGACGGGGAGGAGGTCAGCGAGGAAGAATTGGTCGAGCTGATCCGCAACATCAATCCTCAAACGGCAGGCATGATCGAGGTTTATGCAACACCTCAAAAGATCGAGAGCTATAAGGTCTCGCCCAAATATTCCGTTACTTCCTCGGAGCTGATCTGCTCCACCTTCCACTATATGGCGAATGCGGAGATGAGCGAGGAGCAATATCAAAAGGAAGCAAAGGCACTCAATCAAATTCTTACCGTTGCACTTTCCGCAAAAGAGAACAGCGGCAACCGTCACCTCTTTACCAAGGAGGGGCAGACGGGCGTGCTTCCCGGAAATGCCGATGAAACGGTGGAAACGTTTATGAATTCGGGTGCGGTCCGTTACGGTTTGGTATCTACGATGCTGGATGAAAACGGAAACGTGAAGGAAGGCAAGTTTGACGCGTTTGAGCTTGGTGCAAAGCTTCCGCAATCCTCTACCGACTATCAGGATTGCATTACGGCAATCGACGCTTATTACGCACAGCACAAGGATGCAGATACCCGTGTAGCTTTGTTGGCACTTGCCGCACTGCTTGGCGTGGATGCAACCGAGGTTTTGGCATAATCTTATTTCCCCATCATTTATGCGCCCCGCACTTTGCGGGGCGCATCCGTTCGCGCGGAAACCGTATATAAATAGGTAGACATTTGGATATCTCCGCGCAACTGTTGATGCCTTGTGAAATGTCTTCTCTTGAGTGACATCTTATACCAATCCACCAAAAAGGGTTGACAAATCCATGCAGGTGTGCTATAATTGTATAAGCATGTAATGTTTTGTCTGTTTATGTCTAAGGAATTACAACGAGGAACGGTGCTGCAAGGACTTTCCGAGCGGCGTTGGCTTGATGAATACAAAGGAAGTGCTTTTATGCGATGGAAACAATTCAGTCTTGAAAAATCAAGAAAGATCATTTTGATCTTGTTTGATATTTTCTGCTTTGCGGTGGTGGATGCGTTCTATTTTTGGACGACCACGTACATTGACCGTCACCAAACCTTTGCGATAGAGCGTTTTTTGATTAACTCTGCAATTTTGTTGGTCTTGATGATGCTTGCTCGCGTGGTATTCAGCGTTTATTTTAATATTTGGCGTTATACCAACACGACGGTGTACTTAAAAATGGTGGTTGCCGACGGTGTGGGTTGCATCGTTGGTTTGATCGTAACCTACCTTTTGCGTGAATTAGCTCACATTGAGGGGATTTACACGGGCGTTTGGCACTTTACTACGGTTGCCGCCCTGACGGCACTTTTGACGTTGACCTCACGCTTTGTTTACCGACAGATCTACAAGTCGCGCAATCAGGCGGATGATGACGATAAGCATAAGATTCCCGTTGCCATCGTAGGCGCGGGACAAATGGGAGCCCTTTTGGCAGAGGAGTTGATTTATAACAAAAGCTCCAATTATAAGCCGCTCTTTTTCATTGATCGCGATCCCACCAAGGTGGGAAATCGGGTTGCGGGGCTTAAGGTCTACCGCGAGGGTGATCATATGCTGGAGTTTTTGAAAAATCAGTCGGTGAGTGAGATCTTTATTGCACTGACGGGATTGGATAGCGAGACAGCGACTAAGCTTTACGATTTCTACAGCAAGACCAACTGTAAGGTAAAGCTTTACGATACCCCGATGCGTGACGTGGAGGATTCGGTGCAATCCAAGCGCGGAAAGCTGCGGGAGTTTCAGATCGAAGATCTCCTGTTCCGTAAATCCATCAGCATCAACGATTCCGAGGCATTCCATTACTACCGCGAAAAATGCGTGCTGGTAACGGGTGGCGGAGGATCGATCGGCAGTGAGCTTTGCCGTCAGCTTGCCAAATGCAAGCCTTCTAAGCTCGTGATCTTTGATATTTACGAAAATAATGCATATGACATTCAGCAGGAGTTGATCCGCCAATACGGCGACAGATTGGATCTTGCCGTGGAGATCGGATCGGTGCGTGACCGTAATCGCTTGGAGACGATCTTCAAGACCTATCATCCCGACGTGGTTTTCCATGCTGCTGCACATAAGCACGTCCCTTTGATGGAGCATAGCGCCACGGAGGCGATCAAAAACAACGTGATCGGTACATATAATACCGCAGACATGGCGGAAAAGTACGGTGTGAAAAAGTTTATTCTGATTTCTACCGATAAGGCGGTCAATCCCACCAACGTCATGGGTGCCTCCAAGAGAATGTGTGAAATGATCATCCAATGCCGAACCGACAGCGCCACCAATTTTGCGGCGGTTCGTTTTGGAAACGTTTTGGGCTCCAACGGCTCTGTGATCCCGCTCTTTAAGAGACAGATTGCGGCAGGCGGCCCCGTAACCATTACGGACAAGCGCATCATCCGCTATTTTATGACCATTCCCGAAGCCAGCCAATTGGTGATTCAGGCGGGAGCGATGGCGGAGAAGGGTGAGTTGTTTGTTTTGGATATGGGTAAACCCGTCCGTATTTACGATCTTGCCGTAAACATGATAAAGCTTTCCGGTTTGGAGCCTGACGTGGATATCCGAATCGAGGAGATCGGCTTGCGTCCCGGCGAAAAGCTTTATGAGGAGCTTTTGATGAAGACCGAGACCTTGACCAAAACCGATAATGATATGATCTTTATCGAGAAGGATGCTCCCTTGACGAGGGCAGAGGTCAAGGCAAAGATCGATCTTTTGACCCGTGCGGTCAAGGAGACCGAGCAGGATATGACCTCGCCAAAAATCAAGGCGGCACTCCAACGCGCGGTTCCTACCTTCCACGATCCCAAAAAGGTGAACAAAAAGGCAGAGTCTGCCGAGGAAATGAAGGCTGCAGGCTGTGGCGAGGAGCCGCAGACCTTGCATGCTTGACGGAATGGGAAGAAGCCGAGGTGCTTCTTCCTTTTCCTTTATAAAATGAAGAATTCAAATAAAAATATTCAAGAAAATTTTGAAAAGCTCTTGACAAAACGAGGAAAATCGGGTATAATGTAGAATGTCATTGTGTAAAAGCGTATTTTATTGCTGAAAAGCGAAACGCTTCCGATTTAAACTAAAGGAGGTGCATACGATGCTCAGAACTTATCAACCGAAGAAACGTCAGAGAAAAAAGGAGCATGGCTTCAGAAAGAGAATGAAAACTGCTGACGGCAGAAACGTCCTCAAGAGAAGACGCGCAAAGGGCAGAAAAAGACTGACCTACTGATCCTACCCTGTCCGAAGCTCGGACAAGGCACTCAGACTCCACATAAAAACACCGACTGCCGAAGAAGCGCATAACGCCCTCGCCGTCGGCGTTTTTATTTCACGGGAGCTTTTTTATCCAAGACCATTGAAACACAACGGAAGCAAGGACGCAAAAATAAGGAAGGCAATATGAAGTACACTACCCTCAAAGAGCATCATTTGTATAATAAGACCTTTCAAAAGGGAAAGCGTTTTTCGGGACGCTTTATATCGGTGTTTGTGCTGCGCGATTATGCGGCAAAGAGACTGATGATAGAGAACCCTGAAAAGAAGTACTATAACCGTTTTGGAGTTTCGGTCACCAAGCGAGTGGGTGGCGCAGTGCAGCGAAGCCGCGTTAAGCGGATCTTGCGTGCGGGCTACCGCGCCGTAGAGCCGGAGCTGAAAACGGGATTTTTGGTAGTCGTCAGCCCGAGAGACGGAATTTTAAAGGCAAAATCCACAGACGTAGAGCGCGAATTGCGCAAGGGCTTTGCAAGGCTTGAGATGCTTCGGGAGCAGACACAAAAATGAAATATCTTTGTATTTGGCTGATTCGCTTGTATCAGCGGCTTTTGTCGCCGCTCAAACGTCAACCCACCTGCCGATTTTCCCCGACCTGCTCTGCCTATGCGGTGGAGGCATTTCAAAAACGGGGCTTTTTCATTGGTATGATCCTGACCGTGTCACGGATCTTGCGCTGTCAACCCTTTGGTAAGGCAGGCTTTGATCCCGTACCCGAGCGCGGATTGCGAAACCCAAGGTATGTTGTGCGTCCAATGACCAAATACTATTATCCCGAGGAATACGGCTTGGAGCTTGATGTCCCCGACGAGCATGAGGAGCAATGACCTCTGCCGCGGCACCGCGCGGAACCACAGAAATTGGCGGTGCAGATCCCAATATTTGGAAGGGAGAATTTGAAACCCCATGATAACCATGAAAACAAGAAAACTTTTCCGTAGCGTGAGCCTGCTTGCCGTTGCCGTGCTGATGGTGATGACCATGCTGGTTGGCTGCGGATCCTCGCAAAAGCCTACCCTTAAGGTTGGCAATATTACTGCCGACGCAAGCGTGAATGCGACCGGTGTTGATCAGTTGAGCAAGATTGCCAATATGCTGTCATCGGTTTATGCTGCGGACTTTGATACGCAGGAGATGCTGATCGCCGCTTCTCGCGGTTACGATATGACCGTAGAGGGCTACAACGATGCGGCTGTGGATCCCGCAGTAAACAACGGTGTCAATCTGCAGGCTGTCAAAAATCTTTTGACCAAGGCAAACGACCGTGCGGAAGCCGAGTATAAGGTGGATCCCACCGTGTTTGAAACGGTCAACGAGGCTGACGTCAATACCTTGATCAATGCATTCAAAACCACTGTGGAGTTGAATTCCAACAGCGGAATTTTTGACCCAATCCTCAAGGCGATCGGCGCGATGCTGCGTTGGATTACCAACACGCTTTGCTTTGGCAACTATATTGCGGGTATCTGTCTCTTTGCAATTGTGATTGAGATTTTGATGATTCCGTTTGCCATCAAGCAGCAAAAAAATTCGATCCGTCAGGCAACGCTTCGTCCTAAGGAAATGGCGATCCGAAATAAGTACAAGGGCAGAAACGACCAGGTGACGATGCAAAAGATGCAGCAGGAGATCCAGGAGTTTTATCAGCGTGAGAATTTCAGTCCCTATAGCGGCTGTCTGCCTTTGCTTATCCAGCTCCCCGTCATTATGGCTCTTTACAGCATCGTGATGAATCCTCTGCACTACGTGTTAGGGCAGGGCGCAGGGATTTCTGCGGCACTTTCCACCTATTGCACCACGGCACGCGCCGCAGGCGGTATGGGTATGGTGTTTGGCAGTAATACCAACAGTACCATCGGCATCCTTTCGCAGATCGGTAACGTTTCTTTGGAGGGATTGAAGGATTTTGCCTTCTTTAACAATGGCGGAACGATTCTGGAGTCCATCAATTCGATCATGCATCAAATCCCCAAGTTCAACATTGGCTCCATTGATTTTGCACAAAACCCCTCGTTTGAACATTTTAACATCCTTTTGTTGGTGCCCGTTTTGACCTTTGTCACCTATTTCCTCACCTCCAAGATCAATCGCAAGCTGATGGTTCAGCCCGCGTCCAACGGCGGTGTGGAGGATAGACAGGTTGCTTGCTCCAACACGATGATGGACGTGACCATGCCGCTGATGTCTACCTTCTTTACCTTTATGGTACCTGCGCTCATCGGCGTATATTGGATGTTCCGTAGCTTGGTCAGCCTTGGAAAGCAGTTTATTATCTCGCGCCTGATGCCGTTGCCCACCTTTACCGAGGAGGACTATAAGGCTGCCGCACGTGAGATGGCAGGCAAAGCACGCCCTGTCAAAAAGTCCGAAAACGCAGGCAAGGTGCGTTCCTTGCACCACATTGACGACGAGGACTTTGACGACACCCGCGAGAGAGCCTTGGCAAGAAAAGCGGCAATTGAGGAGCGCGAGCGCGAGGAGCAGGCGAAAAAAGCCGAAAAGACGCCCTTTGGAATGGCTCCCATGAAGGAAGATCGCAAAAAGGACAAAAAAGCAAAGCAAGAAGAAACCACAGAGAACGAAGAAAACACCGAGCATCAAGAGCAATCGGGAGACAATTAAAATAATCATCAGGAGTAAGATCGTGAAAAAAGAAATTATTGTAACGGCAAAGACCGTTGAAGAAGCTAAAAATAAGGCGGCTGCCGAGCTGGGCGTTGCCGTAGAAGCACTTGAGTTTGAAATTTTGGAGGAGGGCAAGCGCGGATTCCTCGGAATCGGTGCCACCGAAGCCAAGGTGCAGGCAACCTATACCGTAACGGGTGTGGATATTGCCGTTGAATTTATTCGCAAGGTCGTAGCTGATATGGAGCTTGACCTGACCGTGGCAACCAAGCCCGGTACCAACGATGACACCATGATCACGGTGGACGGTGAGGGCGCAGGTCTTTTGATCGGACATCACGGCGAGACCATGGATGCTTTGCAGTATCTTGCAAACCTTGCCGCAAACAAAAAGGTCAAAGGCGAAAAGCGTGAGTTTGTTAAGATCACGCTGAATATCGAAAGCTACCGTGAAAAGCGCGAGGAAGCACTCCGTGCGCTGGCAAGAAGAATGGCAGCAAAGGTGGTAAAGGGCAAAAAGAGCGTGATGCTGGAGCCGATGAACCCCTATGAAAGAAGAATCATTCACTCCGAGGTGCAGGGAATTGCGGGAGTTTCCACCAATTCCATCGGTTCCGAGAACAATCGCCGCGTGGTGATGTTCCTTGACGATAACGCAGAGGCGTGA
This sequence comes from Clostridia bacterium, assembly GCA_017624395.1. Taxonomy (GTDB): domain Bacteria; phylum Bacillota; class Clostridia; order Oscillospirales; family CAG-272; genus UMGS1865. Next base: position 706 of record JAGANE010000300.1, on the reverse strand, counting down.
GTTTGAGCCTGATTTTGGGCTGAAGAAAGAAAAGGGGAAAATCCATGGATTTTCCCCTTTCAACTGCCTATGAAAGGAGCTTTGTTATGCTTGGAGATACGATTGCCGCCGTCAGTACCCCGCGCGGGAAGGGCGGAGTGGCGCTTTTGCGTGTATCGGGCCCCGATGCTGTGAGAATTGCGGCAAGGGTGTTTCGTCCCAAAAACGGACGGACGCTTGCCGAGGTATCTCCGCGCACGGCGGTGTACGGAGAGATTTTGTCACCCGAAACCAATGGGGAATGGCTCCCCGTGGACGACGGGATCGCAACGGTGTTTTATGCTCCCGCATCGTTTACGGGGGAGGATACCGTAGAGCTTTGCTGTCACGGCGGTATGCTTTTGACCGAAACGGTCTTGACCGCACTTCTGACGGCGGGAGCCAGACCTGCCGAGGCGGGAGAATTTACGCGGCGCGCCTTTCTCAACGGCAAGCTGGGATTGTCCTCTGCAGAGGCACTTGGAAATGTTTTGGAGGCGGGAACCCACGAGCAGCTCAAGCTGGCACATGCGGGGCTGGGCGGCAAGGTGGAGGCCCGTTGTCAGGAGATCTATGCACGTCTGCGCTCGGTTTTGGCAAGCATATACGTCAAGATCGATTATCCCGATGAGGATCTTGCCGACATGAGCCGTGAGGAGATCGCAGAGGCATTTTTGCATTGTGAGGC
>JAGANE010000299.1 GCA_017624395.1 Clostridia bacterium | reverse complement strand
GTAACGGTTGCCACACAGCCCGATACGGTTTCGCTTTCTACGGGATATTTCCTTTTTGAGGTTGGTGAAAAGGGACAGATGGAGATCTCCTCTTATCCCCATTATGCCGACCTTGGCACGTTGACCTACGGAAGTAACAACGGGGACGTTGTGACGGTAGATAAAAACGGTGTTCTGACGGCAACGGGAATCGGTAGCACGTTGGTGTACGTCACCTCCTCTACGACAGGAAAAACCTATTACGCACTGGTGGACGTGGTAGCCGATGCTGCCTCTGCCGAGATCATTGCGGTGCGCAGAAATTGGAATTTTTCCAATTTTGCACATTTTATTGCCGAGGATCACAGCGTTTGGTATATTACGAACCAAAATTACGGCAACGAAAACGTTTATCTGCCTCGTAAGGCAGGCTATCAGGCGATAGAGGTGATCTATGATCATGCATGGAGTGATATTATCTATTATATTTCTTTGGATCAAAAGCTTTATCGCACGAATATTTCCTCGCAAAACTCTGTTGGTCAATTGATTGCGGAGAATGTGACGGCTGCTGCTGCATACGAGCGTCATGTCTTCTACGTAACGCTTGACGGTGCTACCTACTACCTCAATCGTGATACGGGTAGAAGCACCAAGTGTGCACTTCTCACGGGTATCTCCTCACTTTATTCCGCAAAGGACAGCGGTATCTTCTACTTCCTTGATCAAGCAGGTACGTTGCGTTATACCACAACGTCGGCGCTGGAGAGCGGAATTACCAACAGCTCCTTTAAAACGGTCAAGATCCCCAACGATGAAAAGATCGTTTCGATCACCCGTTGGTATGCGATCGGTGAGGATGGCGGTATTTATCGACTTTCCTACATCGCGGAAGCAATGACGGCTACCGAGATGATTGCGATCACCAAGAACGCGGAATACCAAGAAATCCGCGATCAGATCGTTGAGATCACCGTGGCAGATTATAACGGAAACGAAGCCTTGATTGCTCGCTTGGAAAACGGAGACGTATATTTTGTCGGCGACGGATATTCCTTGCCGGTCGGTCTGCGTGACTGTGTAGACGTTTCTGACCTGACAGCGGACAGATCCTCGTTCGTTGCACGCAAGATCAAGGGGATTTCCAACGTGGTGGATATTGAGGCAGGATATTTCGTTCTTTCGGACGGCTCCGTCCGCGCATACCAATCCACCACCTATGAGTACGATGATATCTTTAAGCTTATGCTTGCCAACAACAATCAGGAGCAGAGAAGCTACCGTATGCCCGTTGTCTCCTGGTTTGGTGTAAACGGCAATTACGAGGACATTCTCCTGCAGGGCGCGCAAAGCGTGGTGGGAGATAGCTCCACCGATCTTTCTGTCAAGACTTTGACAGAGGGTGTGCTTGTGGATTCTCAAATCGTACTCCGCTTTGACAAGCTGCTGTATTCGGTGGTCAATGGAATTACGTTGGTTGACATTGAGGGAAATGAAATTCCCGTAACACTGACGATCGTGAATCACTCCTTGATCATCAAGCCCAAGCAGTCGCTGACAAAGGGAATGTACTACACGTTGAGTGTTTCGGCGGGATCGATTTTGGACGTGTTCCGCAACACTACAAGCAGCTTCAGCTTTGACTTTATTACCGAGGGAACGTTGGATTTTGAGGTTCCCGTAACGGGGATTACCGATTCTGTTGGAGAGTTGACCTTGAGCTACGGTGACGTTCAACAATTGACGCCGACTGTTCAGCCTACGGATGCAACACTGCAGCTTGTCACCTGGACGACGTCGGATAAAAACGTGGTCACCGTGACGCAGGATGGCGTGATAACCGCTTGGTATAACGGAAAAGCAACCGTTACCGTAACAACACTTGATGGCAACTTCTCCTACAAATACGAAATCACTGTTGCCACACAGCCCGATACGGTTTCACTTTCTACAGGATATTTCCTTTTTGAAATCGGTGAAAAGGGACAGATGGAGATCTCCTCTTATCCCCATTATGCCGACCTTGGCACGTTGACCTACGGAAGTAACAACGGGGACGTTGTGACGGTGGATGAAAACGGCGTTTTGACGGCAACGGGAATCGGTAGCACGCTGGTGTACGTCACCTCCTCTACGACAGGAAAAACCTATTACGCGCTGGTGGACGTGGTAGCCGATGCTGCCTCTGCCGAGATCGTTGCAGTGCGCAGAAGCTGGAATCAATCCAATTTTGCTTACTTTATCGCCGAGGATCACAGTGTTTGGTGTGTTACCAACAATGATTACGGCAACGACAACATTTATCTGCCTCGCAAAACAAGTATTCAGGCAAAGGATGTCGTCTACGATTACAATTGGAGTAACGTTTATTACATTTCCTTGGAGAATCGGCTTTACCGTACCGATGCCTCTCTGCGAAGCTCCTGGAGTGAGTTTGTTGCGGAGGACGTGGCGGCTGTAGCGGTGTATGGGCAGCATATCTTCTACGTAAAGCTTGACGGCTCTACCTACTATTACAACCACAACACGGGCAAGCATACCAAATGCTCGCTTCTCACGGGTACGTCGGCACTTTATCATTCCAATAACAACAATAGCTTCTACTTCATCGACCAAACCGGTACGCTGCGTTATACAAGGGTTTCGGCATTGGAAAATGGAGTTACGAACAATTCCTTTAAAACGGTCAAGATCCCCAACGATGAAAAGATCGTTTCGGTCACCCGTTGGTATGCGATCGGTGAGGATGGCGGTATTTATCGGTTTTCCTATAGCGAGGAAGCAATGACGGCTACCGAGATCATCTCAATCACCAAAAACGCGGAATACCAAGAGATCCGCGATCAGATCGTAGAGATCACCGTGGCAGATCATAACGGAAACGAAGCCTTGATTGCTCTCTTGGAAAACGGAGACGTATATTTTGTCGGCAACGGATATTCCTTGCCGGTCGGTCTGCGTGACTGTGTAGACGTTTCCGATCTGTCGGCGGATCTTCCCTCTACGGTTGCACGCAAGATCAAGGGGATTTCCAACGTGGTGGATATTGAGACGGGATATTTCGTTCTTTCGGACGGTACCGTCCGCGCATACCAAGCTACCCCCTATGAGCATGAGACTGTCTATAAGCTCATGCTTGCCAATAACAACCTGGAGCAGAGAAGCTACCGCATGCCCGTTGTCTCCTGGTTTGGTGTGAACGGCGATTACGAGGACATTCTCCTGAATGGTGCACAAAGCGTGGTGGGAGATCATTCCACCGACCTTTCCGTGGACGGCTTGACAGAAGCATTGGACGTTCAATCCTCCTTTGTTCTGACCTTCCATAAGCAGCTGTTCTCCATCATGGATGGAATTTCCCTGATCGACATGGGCGGCGTTTTGGTTCCGATCACCGTTACTATTTCGGATCATTCCCTGATCGTAACGCCCAAGGAGGCGCTCAAGGAGGGAACCCTCTATACGCTGAGCATTCCTTCGGGATCGGTATTGGATATCTTCCAAAACACAACCGCAGATATTGAAATCAACTTTACCACCACGGGTGAATTGCATTTTGCTGTTCCCGTACAAGGCATTACGGATACGGTAAGTCAATTGACACTCAGCTACGGAGACATGAAGCAGCTGACTCCCACTGTTTTGCCTGCCGATGCAAGCATGAAGCGCGTATCCTGGGGTACCTCGGATGAAACTGTGGCTACCGTCACGCAGGACGGTCTTGTCACCGGTCTGCAAAACGGAACGGCAACCATCACCGTGACCCCCATTGACGGAGATTTTTCGTACAGCTATACGGTTACGGTTTACACGCCTGTGGATTCCTTTGAGCTTTCCGAGGACTTTGTCATTCTTGATCTTTCGGGCAAAAAGACGATCCAGCTGGTTGGCACGGTGACTCCCTCGTATCTCGCCGTAAACGGTTTGTTTACCTGGGCGGTGGCGGATCCCGATATTGCAACCGTGAGCGAAAACGGTACCGTAACTGCACTTAAGCCGGGTGTCACTGCCGTATACTGCTACTGTGAGGGTATTTCCAAGCCGGTGGTTTGTATCATTTCGGTGCTTTCCGATTATGAGGATGCGTTTATCCACGGCATTTCTCAAAAGTATGGCAGCGGATTCCTCTTTGAGGCGAGCGGATGCCTGTGGTTGGTGGATTCCGCGCATCAGATTCCCGAAAAGCTGGTCTTCCAAAAGCCGATTGCCGAGGAGCAGGCAGAGGGGGAGGAGCCGACCGCAGAGACGCTGGACGTTTCCGAAATGAAACAGGTTCTCTACGTTCCCGCGTATCGGTACTCGTCGGATTCCGAGGACTTCCTGATTTTGTTCCTTGAAAAGGACGGTACGTTGTTGTTCTATTTGTCAAATCAAAGAAATGCGCCTTGTCTGACCAAGACGGGTGTGCAAAAGATGGTCTATGCAAATAACTATCTGGTGCTTTTGTTGAATGACGGTACGCTGTCCAAGATTTCTATTGACGGAAATTATCTGGATCAAGAGAGTGGAACCGTACGCCTTTCCATGCAGGAATATCCGATCACCGACATTGCAGGTGTTCAGGACATTGTATATCAAAAATCCAACGATAAGCTCTTCCTCTTACAGATCAACAAGGGGCTGGTATGGTCTTACAATTTTTATGACGGAGAGAACCCCCTGCAGCTCGTCTTTAACGAAGAACCGATTACCGACATTACCGTTGGAAACGGCAGCTTTATGTTGGGCGAGAGCGGTAAGCTTTATCCCTTGTACAGTAGCTCCGACGAATACCAAATCATGATGAATACCTTGAAAAATTACGGCTTCTACGATTTGAAGATCGAGATTGCGGATATTGTAAACTTGGGATATTATCATGATTTGAGACTGTTGCTTTTGACCAAGGACGGAAAGCTTGCTTACTTTGGTTACAATTCCGAAAATTGCCCGTTGGCACAAAAATATAGCGGATATACCTGGACGCAGGTAGAAAACTATCTGTATTATATTGATACGGGTAAGGCAATTGCCGAGATCGGACGAAATTGGATCATCTTTGCGGACGGCACCGTAAAAATGTTTGGCAATGGCGAGTACCTGGGCAACGCAAAGTATACGAACGAATACGCAACCTCCCTCTGCTCTCCTTACTTTACCGAGACCGAGGTAGACATTCACAGCCTGACGCTGAAAAAGGTTTTGGTAGGGGATGCCGAGATCGACGTGACCGCACAAGAAACACCTACCGTTGATTCCACAAAGACGGTGACGCTGGAATTCAGCCTGCCGCTGGTTCCCACCGATCTTTTGCTTGCAACAACGGTTCAGGATTCTCAAGGAAATTATCCCGATTTTGAGATCCGCGTAGAGGGAAGAAGAATCTACCTGATCTTTGAAGAAGCCCTGACGGCAGGAGAAACCTATACGGTAACTCTTTACGCAAAGGCGGCGCAGGATATCTTCCATAACAACGGCGAGCGCATCGACTTTACCGTTGCGATCAACAATACTGCGGCAGAGGTACAATCCTACAAGGATAGCCTCTATCCTACCACCGAATATTCTCCCGATTGGACGCTGAAGCAGATTCAAACCGAGGCACGCCAATATTATGACGAGGTTCTGTACGATTACATTACAGATCACTCCGAAAACGTCGGTAATGCATTCCTCAATGCATTTGCCAATCCGGATACCACCTCGTGGATGAATCTGATTGCTGCCCAAAACATCAACTCGATAGGCTCCCTGATCGGAAACTTCTGGGGAACGACCAAGACCGATCTGATTGACCGTATCATTTACGACGTCAACGATAGCTTCAACTACGGTGAGCTCCTCTACGATCCCATGCTTTCGCAAGCCTCCGAAACGGCATATCCCTTTGTCACCTCCATTGTTGTTAAAAACAGCGAGGGCAACATTGTGTCCTCGGTTGGTATGGAGGAGATCACAGTAGAGGTCTACTTCAACCGCGATATGGATACCTCGGTACAGCCTCTTGTGGCGTACGGAAGCGATTATCCGTTTGGCGATTTTGCGGTGTCGGGTGATTGGAAGGATGCGAGAACCTGGGTTGGAACAACCAAGATCTCCGCAGTGACCGGCTCGGGAACGCAGTTCTTTAAGGTGCGCGGTGCCGTAGCGGCAGGGGATAGCTGGCTGGTAACAGGAAACGATTACGAGCGCTTTGCCTTTACCATTGCAACCTCGGGTGCAAAATCCATGTCGATGCAGGCAAACGGAGCCGACGGCTACGTGGCATTGGAGTGGATGCAGGACGATTATGAAACCATGGCAGGCTACAACGTCTACCGCAGTGAGCTGATGGACGGAACCTACCGCAAGCTGAACAGCACGCTGCTTTCTCAGGATGTGACGGCTTACGTGGACGATGACGTTGAGCCTGGTGTGCAGTACTATTACTATTTCACCGTGGTAGGCACCGATCTTAAGGAGTCCGAGCCTTCGGGAATTGCAATGGCATCCGCACACGATACCACACCTCCTACCGTGTCTCACACTGCTGTCGTTCAGGCACCTCAGGGCGCGACAATTTCCATTGTTGCCAACGTTTATGACAATCTCTCTGTTGCTTGGGTCAAGCTTTATTACCGCACCAAGGGACAAACCGAATATTCCTGCGTGGAAATGTACTGCAATGCCAACACCTCCAATAAATATACTGCCACCATTCCTGCAGGTGTCGTCACCGCAGACGGTGTTGAATATTATATTGAGGCAAGCGACGGACGTCAGAGCGGATATCTGTACAATGCAACCAATCCGCAAACCGTTCATACGTATCAAATGTATACGATTACCGTTATGACCGTGTCGGGTGGACGGATCACCGTTTCCAAGACGCGTGCCAAGGTAGGCGATTATATTACGGCGGTGGCGACTGCGGACAGCGGCTTTGCATATCTTGCGGAAAGCTTGAAGTACACCGTGGACGGCACCACGTACACAGTAACGGGCGGCGGCTTCAGCATGCCGGAGGGTGACGTTGCGATTACGGCAACCTTTATTGAGGAAAGCGACTATGCATACGGTGATATCAACCGAGACGGTGATGTCAATAGCGCCGATGCGATCCTGCTTTTGCAATACGATGCAGGGCTGGTGACGCTTGATGCGGAGCAACAGCTTTTGGCGGATGTAAACCGCGACGGAAGAATTACGGTGTACGATGCAAACGAAATCCTGCGGATCGATGCGGGATTGTAAGATCTCTTTTGAAAGGACGTAGCAAAGAATGAAGCGAATCAAATTTCTATCCCTGCTTCTGACCTTCGTGATGCTGCTTACGGTGCAGATTCCTGTCTGCGCCGTGAGCCCGTCCGCCACGTTGACGGCGGAGCAGGATGAGATCACGGAGCAGGACGGCGTCCTGGAGATCCGTCTGGATGCAACCGAGGCAATTCTCGGCGGAAGCTTTAATTTGGTGTATTATTCCTCGGTGTTGGAATTTAGCTTTACTTCTTCGGATTCATACAACTGCCAGACAAATTCGTCCTACGCGACAAACCGTATCCGCGTCAGCTTTGCAAGCACGCAGGGCATGACCACGGGTGTCCTTTTACGCTTTTATTTCCGCCCGTTGGTCAGTGATTCCTGCACGACCGCTTTCTCGTTTGAAGAAGTCAGCCTATACAATGCGGCAGGAAAGAGCGTGGAGACAACAACCGTGGGAGCGGTATGCGACGTCAAGGTGTTAAAGCCACTGACAGATGTACAGCTTTCGACACAAGCGTTGACCATGGGCGTTGGCGAGGAGGTACAGATGTCCTATCATTTGACACCGACGGATGCCACGGTGGAGGAGGTGTCATGGAGCTCCCATAATACCTCGGTTGCCACGGTGGATCAAAACGGTGTTGTCAAGGCGGTACGTGCGGGAAGCGTTTATATGGAATGTACCGTGCGGGATTGCTATTTCAACTATTTTACCAAGGGCTTTACCGTAACCGTTTATCAAAAGCCCAATATTACGGTTGCGGGAGGATACGTGGCTCCCGGTGAACAGATCACGCTGGCGGTTCGTTTGGATACCGTTGGCTCGGTCTATACCTCGGGAAGCCTGAATATGACCTACGATCCTACGCTGCTTTCCGTGCAATCCGCTGTGATCGGCGGTATGCTGAAGGGCTGCATGACAACGGTCAATCCCGCCTACCGCGAGGATACCGTGCGATTGAATTTTCTCGGTCAACACGGCGTTAGCGGAAGCGGTGAGATCTGTCTTTTGACCTTTACAGCGCTCAAGGAGGGGGTGGCGCAGATCTCTGTGGAGGAGGTTCTGTTTTACACCGATACCCAAATGGAGCATAGCGCCAACGTAGGAAAGGGCGAGGTCAGTGTAGGGGCATACAGCCTTGATTTGACGCTGCCCACAGAGATAGAGGCGTGGCGGGAATTTACCGCCCAAGTCTCCTTTTCGGCAGCTCCCGGTGTTGCGGGAGGCAGCATTGTGGTCTCATACGATGCAGAGCAGCTTCGCTTTTTGGGCTATGAAAACCCGTCCGAGGGCTTTTCCGTAACCGTCAATGAGAGCTATGCCGTTGGAAAAATCAAGATCTCCTTTGCGGGAACGCAGGGCGTTTGTGAGGGGACGCTCCTTGGACTTTGCTTTGTTTCAAAGGAAAATCCAACCGAGGGCTTTTCCACAGAGATCGGCTTTGATGAAGCTCCCATGCTGTATACGCAAAGCGGTGTCAAGATCCTCCCCGCATCCTCGGATGCCGTCTTTACGGTGGCATACAATGAACAACCGCACGAGGTTGGAGATTCCGATTACAACGGGGCGGTGGATACCAGAGACGCCACACTGCTGCTGCAATATCTTTCGGGTGCAAGTGATTCCATTTTGGTGGATTCATTTGCCGATCTGAACGGTGACGGAACGGCAGACGAGGCGGATATGGAGTATCTGATGAAGCTGCTTGCGGGCTGGGACCCCTCCCAAATCTCACAAGCTTCTTGACAAAGATTTTCATTCAAAATTTAGGCACACGCCCAACATCGGATGATGTTGGGCGTGCGCCTTTTTAGACAACGAAAACCACCAACACGGCGGGGGCATAACTCTGACATTTTTGGGGGCATATATAAAAATCTCCTTGATTTACAGATTGTGACGGTTAAGATCTGCAAGACAAGGAGATTTATATTATATATTCACTTTTTGATCAGAACAAATTATACTGAAAACAAACTTTACAGTACAGACATTAAAATAAAACCTAATACAAAAACGCCGGTACCAACAGCGGTAGGAAACAGAATACCCAACTTGAATTCGGGTTTCCAGTTCAGCTTCTTGCAGTTGGCATTAAATTTAATACAGTAGGCAATGTATCTGATAGGAGTGAGTACGACACCTACGAATATCGTCAGAAACAGTTGCAAAACCATAAGTCCCAATTTGCCGCCCAAGTCGACGTCGTAGGTTTTGTGTCCGTCTGCGTATGTAGTTTCAATTACGTAATCGTAATTGAAAACATTTTTGATGCCATGACGGCGTACGGAAATGACCGACGGGACGGAAATAACGAGAGCGCCTGCAACGGCAAGAAGGGGTGTGATTTTTAGTCCTACCGTAATAAGAAGCCAACCGATGCAACAGAAAATTATAATTTTCCAAATTTCTTTGAGTCCGTGACTCATTTTTTCCAGAGCTTCATTCTCCACGGAGTTTAAATTGTTGTTGTTTTGTTGTTCGTTCATTTGAGTTCTCCTTTTTTTGATGTATTACAAAAGTATTACTTCTGCGTATTATATTGTAACATATAATTTGCCGTTTGTCAATACTATAATATATATTAGGTAAAAATTTTTTGTGAGGGGTGAAACCGATGAACAAGGAACCGCTTAAAATCAAAAAGCGTGGAGAAGACGGCAATAAAATCATTTCCGTACGAATCAAAGAAGACATTTTAAACGAATTGGATAGAATATCTCGGGAAAGCAATTATTCCAGAAATGAACTCATCAATCTAATTTTAAAATATGGAATAGAAAATTTGGAAATAATCCAATAAAGGGGGGGCTGTCACATTCAGATAGCTTTTTGTTTTGGATTTTCCAAGGAACTGCTTCAAATGCTCTGAAATTTGTATTTGAAGCAGCTTTTTTATACTATTCATTACGGATAGGTAGCACTACGGAAAGCCTATTAACCTTTGTCGATCTTGTGCGTGTCTTGCTTACATGTCCTCTCACGCCAAGTCAAAAAAGAACTGTCGAATATCAAGAGTAACTTTTCAAAAATTGACTTTTTTGATATAAAAAAAGGAAATATATTTCTTTTTTTGTGATAATATTTTTATTCTATTGACAAAAGAAAGATGGTTTGATATAATGTTCTCAACATTTTAAAGGATGTATCCTTTAAGTGAAAAATGAACGTAAAAATGGGGGAAAACACCATGAAAGACGAAATGATCTGGTCGTATCTGATCCACCTGAGCACGCATATGTGGAGCGATGAATCCTACGATGATCGCAACCCTTTGTGGTATGGTGCAAAATTCAAGCATACCAACGATGTGGACGTCAATACGTGGGATACCATGATGAAGTTTTTGGCAGAGCGTCAATACAACGTCGTGATCATCGACCTTGGTGACGCGGTCAAATACGAAACGCATCCCGAAATTGCAGCTCCCGATGCATGGGACAAGGACTTTCTCAAAAAGAAGCTGGACGAGATCCGCGCACTTGGCATGGAGCCGATTCCGAAGCTGAACTTCTCCTGCGGCCACCATACGTGGCTCAAAATGTACAACCGTATGGTTTCCTCGCCCACTTATTATCAGGTCTGCGCCGACCTGATCAAGGAGGTTTGCGAGCTGTTTGGCTATCCCCGTTTGTTCCACATCGGCTTTGACGAGGAAGTGGAAAGAAAGCAGCAGGATGTAGAAAAGGTGGTCGTTCGCGGTCCCAAGCTGTGGTGGCACGATCTGTTCTATATTTGCAAGGAATGTGAAAAGCACGGCGCCCGTCCGTGGATGTGGTCGGATTACTTCTGGGAGCCCGAAAACGAGCAGCTGTTCCTGAAGAATATGTCCAAGTCGATCCTGCAGTCCAACTGGTTCTACGATTCCTTCCAGGATTGGCCCGATAACCATCCCAAGCGCTACGGCTTCCGCATCAAGACCTACGAGATCTTTGAGGAGATGGGCTACGATCAGGTTCCCACTTGTTCTACGTGGCAAAAAACGCATAACTCGGTTCACACCGTGGCGTTTTGCAAGGATCACATCTCTGCCGAGCATCTCAAGGGCTTTATGACGGCTCCTTGGGTCTTTACTTATGCCGACGAGCTTTACCGCTTGCAGGATGACGCACACCGCTTGTACGTCGGACGTAAAAAGTATTATCCCGAGACCTTGAAGTAAAACTTTGCAAAGAAAAGGAGACTTGGTTATGAAAGAGGAATTGATGTGGTGCTCGTTTGTTTATCTGAGTGAGCACATGTGGGCTGACGAGACCGATGAGACCGTTGGTTGGTATTTGCCCAAAAAATACAATCCCTGCAACAGCGTAGAGGTGGAGGCGTGGGACACCTACATGAAGTTTTTGGCGGAGCATCAGTACAATACGGTTGTTATTGACTTGGGTGACGCGATCCAATACGAAACGCATCCCGAAATTTCCGCCCCCAACGCATGGACGAAGGATTTTATGAAAAAGAAGCTGGATGAGATCCGCGCACTTGGTATGGAGCCGATCCCCAAGCTGAACTTCTCCTGCGGTCACCATACGTGGCTCAAAATGTATAACCGTATGGTTTCCTCTCCCATATACTATCAGGTTTGTGCCGATCTGATCAAGGAGGTCTGCGAGCTGTTTGGATACCCCCGTCTGTTCCATATTGGCTTTGACGAGGAGGTTTCCAGAAAGCAGCTGGACGTAGAAAAGATCGTTGTACGCGGTGAAAAGCTTTGGTGGCACGATTTGTTCTACATCTGCAAGGAATGTGAAAAGCACGGCGCGCGTCCGTGGATGTGGTCTGACTATATCTGGGAGCCCGGCAACGAAAAGATCTTCCTTAAAAACATGTCCAAGTCGATCCTGCAATCCAACTGGTATTACGATACCTTTACCGAGTGGCCCGAGGATCATTTCAAGCGCTACGGTTACCGCATCAAGACCTACGAGATCTTCAACGAGATGGGCTACGATCAGGTTCCCACCTGCTCCACCTATCAAAAGCAGAAAAATCCTTATCAGACGCTGGCGTTCTGCAAGGACCGTCTTGATCCTGCGCATCTCAAGGGCTTTATGACTGCGGCTTGGTGTCGGACGACCAAGGATGAAACGTTGTATTTTATGAACGACGCATACCGTCTCTGGGCTGCCCGCCGTGACATTTATCCCGAAACGCTGAAATAAGCAAATCAAATAAATAAGACTGATCAAAGAGGATTCTTTTTCCAACGGGGAGGAGAGTCCTCTTTTTTGTTTTGAAACGCAATTTGCCTGCGTAGCGTCCAAAAATAAATAAAATAGAACAAAGTATTGACAAAACCAAATTTTAGGTATATAATTAAATTGGAAAGGCATAAATTTTTTATATGCTTTGACCGTTTTCCACAATCCCGCAAATTTTTTTGAGAGAAAAGGAGAGACATGATGAAAAGACGAAGTTTGATGTTTGCTTGCGTTCTGTGTCTGCTCGTTGCTCTGCCACTCGTTCTTGGTGCGTGCCATGTTCACGAACACGTTTATCAGGACGAATGGAGTGCCAACGACACGTATCACTGGCACGCGGCTGCCTGCAATCATCCCGACGTGATCAGCGATAAAGCCGAACACGATTGGGATGCAGGAACGGTAACAAAAGAGCCTACCAAAGATGCGGAAGGTATTTTGAAGCGTACCTGTACGGTATGCGGACAAAGCAAGGAGGAGACACTTCCCAAAAAAGGAGATGGTCACGTCCACAGCTACACGCAAACCGTCGTTCAGCCCACGTGTACCGACGACGGCTACACCCTGCACACCTGCGATTGCGGTCATACTTACACCGATGCCAAGACCAATGCGCTGGGGCATAGTGTTTCGTCCTGGACCACCAACAGTGACGGCACGCACAGCGGTGTTTGCTCGCGCGCCGGGCATACGGTGACCGAGGCTTGTACCTACTCGTCTGCCGTGACGGCACCAACCTGCACCGCGCAGGGCTATACGACCTATACCTGCACTTGCGGTCACAGCTACCGCGATAACTATGCTGCTCCCACGGGGCATCAGTACCATGAAACGATGACCTACAACGACAGCTACCACTGGTATGATGCCAATTGCTCACACACAGAGGAAAAATCAAGCTACGAAAAGCACACGTTTACCGCCGTGGTGACAGCACCGACCTGTACCGCACAAGGCTACACGACCTATACCTGTGCATGCGGTTATCACTATCAGGGTGACATTACCGCTGCCACGGGACACAACGTGCAGACCTGGACCGAGAGCGAGGCAACGCTTTCCGATGCGTCCAACTGCGAATATCAGATCGTTTACAGTGGCGAATGTACCAATTGCCATTTGGAGCAGAGCAAGACCGAATATCTGGAAAAGCACTCCTACTATTGGGCAATCACCACTCCCGCAAGCTGTCAGGGAGAGGGTATTAAAACCAAGCTCTGTAATCACACCGAATGCCAATATCATACGGCTAGCGCCGATAGTGAAACGCAACGCTTTACCGATAACAACGCCCATACATGGATCGTTGACGAGGAAGCATCGTCGGCCTCTGTTTCGGCATATAAGTGCTATCACGATGATTGTCAGGCGACCAAAAAGGTCATGAATGTTGTTGATACCAGCGTGGACGTCAGCGATTCTGACCTGAATGACATTACCGAGGTCGAGTTCCCCGATGCCACGGTCGGATTAGATGAGGGCATCAAAAACACGCTTGCAGGAAAAGAGAATATCAGCATTTCGGCATCTACGCTTTCCGACGGCGCAAAGCAGGATGCCATTGAGAATGCCGCACTTTCCGAGGAGGAGCTGGCGCTCCTGGGCGATAATCCCGTCTATAATTTTACGATCACCGCCGATACCGTGATCAGCAATCTTGGCGGAACGGCAACCATCCGTATTCCCTATACGCTTTCTGCGGGACAAAACCCCGAGCAGATCGTTGTCTGGTATATTTCCGAGGGCAAGCTGGAGGCCATTGAGGCAACCTACTCCGAGGATGCAGGTGGAAACGGATACGTTACCTTTACCACCACACACTTCTCATACTATGCACCTGCGGAGCTGACTCCCGAGCAATACTGTGCCACCTTTGGACACAGCGATGAGCTTTATACCGTTGCTCCCACCTGCTTTGAGGGCGGCTACGTGATCTGCAAGCATTGCGGAAAGCAGATCTCTTATACCGCACCCATGGGACATAATTGGCAGAGCAGCGTGACTACCGAGACGGGTTGCGGCACCAACGGCGTAATGCATTTTGAATGCGGCGTCTGTGATGCCGAATATGACAGCGTGATCCCTGCGACAGGACACTACTACGTTTTGCACGACTATCAGGGCGCTACCTGTCAGGCTTCCGGTCATGAAACGCACCGTTGCATCTACTGTGAGGACTCCTATACGATCTCGTTGCCGCAGGTGAGCCACAATCACGTCAGCACCGTGATTGCTCCCACCTGCACGACTGCGGGATATACGCAAAAAACCTGTACCGTCTGCGGAGATACCATCATTTCAAATTCTGTTTCTCCCAAGGGACATACCTTTGCAAGCGGCTGGAATGCTGCGGAGGAGGGTCACTGTCACGTATGTACCGTTTGCGGAGAGCGTGATGCGCTTGCGGCGCACACACCCGGAGCTGCCGCTACCGAGACCACGGCACAGATCTGTACGGTTTGTGAATACGTAATCACGCCGCCCTTGGCACATACACACTCCTTGACGGCGGTTGCAGCAGTTGCTGCCGATTGTACGCATGGCGGTAACGTGGCTTACTATACCTGCACCTGCGGCAAGTGGTTTTTGGATGAACAAGCGCAGATGCTGATCACCGAGCATTCGTCCGTGATCCTTTTGGCAAAGGGACATACGCCTGTGGCAATGGATCCTGTCACGCCCACCTGTACCGAGATCGGTTATACTGCGGGCATTGAATGCTCCGTATGTCATACCATTTTGAGCGGACACGTACAGATCGATGCTTACGGACACCGTCACGCGGCAACCGTTACGGCACCCACCTGTACCGAGGGAGGACACACCGTATATCTCTGCGCCTGCGGAGACACCTACACGGCAGATGAGACCGAGGCACTTGGACATCATCTCGTTTCCTCTGTGACCGCGCCCACCTGTACCGAAAGCGGACATACTACCTCCCACTGTACGCGCTGCTCGTTCAGTGAGATCACCAATGAGGTCGAGCCTTTGGGACACACCCCTGCGCCCGAGCTTGTATGTGATGAAAACGGACATCGGATTTTCTGCGCTCATTGCGGTGAAAAGCTGTTGGATGAGGCACACGTTCCCGATTATGAGGAAGCAACTGCGGCTCATGGCGTCAAGTGTACCGTGTGCGGCTACGTGATCGAAAAGAAGCTGGAGCACGTGCATGCCGTCAGCAAAAAGGTGGACGGCAAGGCGCCCACCTGCACGGCAACAGGTATTCGCGAGTACTACATTTGTGATTGCGGCGCATGGTTTAAGGATGCCGATTGCACCGAGCCGCTCAAGGAGATCTCCTCTGTGGTGATCCCTGCACTCGGTCATAGCGTTACAGTGATCGAGGGAGTGGAATCCACCTGCCAAAAGCCCGGATATTCCAAGTCGGAATACTGCGAGGTTTGCGGAACCTGGGTCGTCAAGGCAGTAGAGCTTCCTTTGGCGGAGCATCAATATGAAAACGGTGCTTGCAAGGTGTGCGGAGACCTTGAAGTCACCGAGCCCGAGATCGATTTTACTTCCCGTATTGAGGAAATCGAGCGGGCTTGGAACACCCTCTATGCGGATTACGATCTTGAAAATGCACTTGGCAAGGATCACGAGTATTGCAAAAAATACGAAACGCTTCTGGCACTGATGCATAAAGCTACTGTCGAGGCGGACTTTGATAAGCTTGCCAAGGAGATTGAAGCTTTGATGGAAACGATCAAAGCAGAGCTTGGCGGAGACGGAGAGGATACGGAGGAAAAGAAGACTGTCTACGTCTTTGAGGCTGAGATGGAGGTCGGCTTTGTCCGATATGAATTCTACTCCGATGGGACGATGTACGGCTATCTTAAGTCTGTCGGAGCGGACGGAACAGTCAGCAAGGATGAGGTCACGGCAAATTGGAAGCTGGACGGCAAAGAGATCGTGCTGATCTACAACGAAATGGAGGTTCAGCGCTTTACGATCGCCGACGACGGAAAAACGTTGATTCCCGTCGAGCGTCCCGATCCTTCCACCTGTCCGCATGAAAACACCGAAAAGACTGTCGAGGCACCTACCTGTACCGAGGAGGGCTTTGAGCGGGTCACGTGTAAGGATTGCGGCAGCGGTTGGGGAACCACGATCCCCGCGCTCGGACACAGCTTTGTCAATGGCGTATGCGGTAGCTGCGGTGCCACGGAGGGAAGTGCCGAGGATATTACCGAGTTGATCACCGTGTACGAGAAAATGATGATCGACGCGTGGACCGAGCGCTATGAAAAATTCGCGTCCGAATATATGTCGGTCTTTAAAATGTACGAAATGCAATACAAAATGCTGCTGGAAAATTTGAGATCGGCAACGGCGGCGGATGTGGTTGAAAAGACCTACAGCGAGTTTGAACAGATGCTTAAAAAGATCGACGAGACGATTGGAAAGACCGACGAACCCGACGTACCCGTTGAACCCGATGATCCCGAAGTACCCGCAAAGGAATTGTACACCTTCAACGATATTTTAACCGATACGCTGCACGCAAACATCGTTTTTAGAGACGATTACGTAGCAGAGGGTATCTTCACAACCTACGCAGCGGACGGCACGTCGATTGACGAGGAGTTCAGCGTAAATTGGGGTCTGACGTCGGATGGCTGCGTGCAGATCTTGGTAAACGGAAGCACTTACAAGTTTGCAATCTGCGAGGACGGTGGTCTGAAGCTTGAAAGCATTCAAGATGCTCCCGAGACAGATGCTGTTCAGGACAAGATCAATTCCGTCGTTGCGGAAATGAACAAAACGTGGCGCGAATACAGCACCAATGAAGGCTTTACTTCAAGTGAAATTTATGTAGAGTACAAGGATCGCTTCTTCAAGCTGCAGGAGCAGATCCAAGTGGCAAAGTCACTTGAGGAGATTGACAAGATCTATGCCGAGGTGGAGAATTTGGTTGCCGAGATTGAGAAATATCTTGGAACAACCACCGAATGTAAGCATGAAAACACCGAAAAGACTTACACTGCCCCTACCTGCACCGAGGAGGGCTTTGAGCGAGTTACGTGTAAGGATTGCAAAAACAGTTGGACAGTCTCCATCCCCGCGCTCGGACACAGCTTTGTCAATGGCGTATGCGGTAGCTGCGGTGCCACGGAGGGAAGTGCCGAGGATATTACCGAGTTGATCACCGTGTACGAGAAAATGATGATCGACGCGTGG
>JAGANE010000298.1 GCA_017624395.1 Clostridia bacterium | reverse complement strand
GGCATCTTGTGGAATGCCTTCCTCCTCACGCATGATCTCTATTGTTTAGCAATCAGAACAATCCCGAAATCTTGCCGTTTTCGTCAACGTCGATGCGTTCTGCGGCAGGAACCTTGGGAAGTCCGGGCATGGTCATGATATCACCCGTCAGGGCAACCACACAGCCCGCGCCCGCGCTGACCTTAACGTTGCGCACGGTTACGGTAAAGCCCTCGGGCGCGCCAAGCTTGGTCGCATCATCCGAAAAGCTGTACTGCGTTTTTGCCATACATACGGGGCATTTGTCAAAGCCGAGCGCAGTCAACTGTGCAATCTGCTTTTTTGCGGCAGGCAGGAACGAAACGCCGTCACCGCCGTAGACCTTTTTAACAATGGCTTCAATCTTTTCTTCAATGGTTCCGTCCAGCTCATAGGAATAGGTAAAGTCACCCTTCTCCTCCTCGCAAAGGCGTACCACCTCACGGGCAAGCTCCTCGCCGCCCTTTCCGCCTTCTGCCCAAACGTTGGAAAGCACCACGTTGACGCCAAGCTCACGGCACTCACGAATGATCTGCTCGATCTCTGCATCGGTATCGGTCGGGAAACGGTTGACCGCTACCACGCAAGGCAGCTTGTACACGTTGCGAATATTGGAAACGTGACGGAGCAGGTTGGGCAGTCCCTTGCCGAGTGCCTCAAGATTTTCACTGTTCAGCTCGGTCTTGGCAACGCCACCGTGCATTTTGAGCGCGCGGACGGTTGCTACAACAACGACAGCCGAGGGGGTAAGCCCTGCCATGCGGCATTTGATGTCCAAGAATTTTTCAGCACCCAGATCGGCTCCAAAGCCTGCCTCGGTAATGGCATAATCGCCAAGCTTCATCGCCATACGCGTAGCAATGACAGAGTTACAGCCGTGTGCGATATTGGCAAAGGGACCGCCGTGTACGAATGCGGGAGTTCCCTCCAGCGTCTGCACAAGGTTGGGCTTAAGAGCATCCTTCAAGAGTGCCGCCATGGCACCCACCGCGCCAAGCTGTCCTGCAGTAACGGGCTTTTCGTCGTAGGTGTATGCCACCACGATGCGGGAAAGGCGCTCCTTGAGGTCGGCGATCGAGCTTGCAAGGCAGAATACTGCCATGATCTCGGAAGCCACGGTAATGTCATAACCGTCCTCACGCGGTACGCCGTTGACACGTCCGCCCAAGCCGTCGGTTACAAAACGGAGCTGACGGTCATTCATATCGACACAACGCTTCCAGGTGATGCGTCGGGGATCGATATTGAGCGCGTTGCCCTGATAGATATGGTTGTCCAGCATTGCTGCCAGCAGGTTGTTTGCCGCACCGATGGCGTGGAAATCTCCCGTAAAGTGCAGGTTGATGTCCTCCATGGGAACCACCTGCGCCCATCCGCCGCCTGCCGCGCCGCCCTTGATACCAAACACGGGACCGAGCGACGGCTCACGCAGAGCCACCATCACGTTTTTGCCGATGCGCTTCATACCGTCAGCCAAGCCAATGGTCGTGGTGGTCTTGCCCTCTCCTGCGGGGGTGGGCGTAATGGCGGTCACCAAAACCAGCTTGCCGTCCTTGCGGTTGCTTTCCTTAAGCAAAGAATAATCCACCTTTGCCTTGTACTTGCCGTATTGCTCCAGATATTTGTCGTCAACGCCCGCGGTCTTTGCAATCTCCGTGATCGGCTTCATCTCCACCGACTGGGCAATTTCAATATCGGTCATCATAATTCTTTATTCCTCCTCAAAGCAGAACTTGTTCAAAATAGATTTCACTTTATATCATACCACATTTTTTGCTTTTTGTCCATAGTTTTTTTGCATAAATCGGCAGAAAATCAAAGATTATCACAGTTTGACAAATTTTTTGAGATCCTGCATGCGATCCGGTCCAAAAAGAAGGAAGAAGCAGCTTTGGAAACGTGCTTCTTCCTTCTTCTCTTTTCTTTAAAAGATTGCAGCCACACCGTAAGAGATCACGGTCATGATCGCCGTCGCCATCAAAACGCCGCCAAAAGCCGCAAGAAATGATTTTTTAGGCTCCAATCCCAACACCGATGCGATCAGGGTTCCCGTCCACGCACCCGTACCCGGAATGGGCAGACCGACAAAGATCATCACACCCCAATAGGAGTATTTTTCAATCGTTCCCTTGTGCTTTTCAATCTTTCGGTCAAGCCAGCCTGCGATCTTATTGAAAAACTTGACGCGGCAAGAGCGCATCCATTTTAAAACTGCGCGGATGAACAGCAGAATAAACGGTACGGGCAACAGATTTCCCGCAATGCTAAACAGCGCGTTCTGCCACCACGGCAGCCCCAGCGCACAGCCAAGCGGAACTGCTCCGCGGCACTCGATGATAGGAAGCATTGCGCAAAACAGCACGCAAAGCTCTCTACCCACGGTTTCCAGGAAAAATTGTTCGATTGCTTCAATCATCGGCTTGCACCTCTTTTTTTCATCTTTTTTTGTTATATTTTCGCCATACCTTGGCAGATTGTATGCAACGTTTTATCCCCTGCGCGCGCCGCCCTTGATCAAGGGGGAAATATGCTTGTAGACCAAAAAGGTCAGCAACGTATCCACAACGCCTTTAAAAAAGGTATATGGAACATTGAAGATCAGCAAGCAGGAAAGCAGTCCGTCAACACGCGGGAAAATTGCCTGATACATGCCCACAATCGCGTCGATGGGCAAAAAATTAGAGTAGATCGGATAGGTCAAAAAATAGTTGATGGGCAGACTTGCCAAGCCCATCATGGCAGATCCCGCCAACGCAGCCAAAAAGGCAGCCTTACGGTTTTTGCGGAAGCGGTAAACCAATCCCGCAGGTAATACAAGGCATACGCCAAGCAAAAAATTGGAAAGCTCACCCACTCCGCCCGTAGAGGTCATGGGTAAATTGATCAGGTTTTTGATCAAACAAACCAGAACGCCCGACAGCGGTCCCATGCTATAGGTTGCGATGAGTGCGGGCAGCTCCGAAAAATCCATCTTGATAAACGATGGCATAAACGGTACGCTAAAGCTGAGCATCATCAGCACTGCCGAAACGGCAGAAAGCACGCCCGTCATCACGATAAATCGGATATTTTGTGAACGCTTATACGCAGTATTCATATGTACACCTTTCTTCCTTTTCAGGGAAAAAAGAAAAGCCCCGTTGCAAAACGGGGAGCATAGACAAATGCGGCGAATCCTCTCCGCGCGCCTGTGTTTCTTCTTTTCTCATCCGGACTTTCATTCAGACACAAGCCGATGCCCTGCATCGGTCAGGCAAGCATTTGGCTTGCAATGCAAAGCGATTGGCGTTTTGTATGTCCGATATACCGTCGGTTTGAGAATCTCACTCAATCGGCTTCCTATCGGAAGTTCGCAGACTTTGGACACGCAACGATCTGCGCACCCTTCACTGCCGGTATGGAATTTCACCACTCCCCAAAGAATATATGATTTTTATTTTTTGAACGGGGAGAAGCCGCGTGGGCTCCTCCCCGTTTGCCGATAATTCGGTTTTAGAATTAGCCAAGAATCTTGGTAACGACGCCGGAACCAACGGTTCTACCACCCTCACGGATTGCGAAACGGAGACCCTCTTCGCAAGCGATGGGAGTGATGAGCTCAACAGTCATATCAACGTTGTCGCCGGGACGGCACATCTCAACACCCTCGGGAAGGTCGATGTTACCGGTAACGT
>JAGANE010000045.1 GCA_017624395.1 Clostridia bacterium | reverse complement strand
CCACGGTAGGTTCCAACGATGTTAAGATCAAAATTCATAAGACTGCGATCTGCGGAACCGATCTTCACATTTACAATTGGGATGAATGGTCGCAAAAAACCATTGAAACACCGCGTGTGATCGGTCACGAATACGTTGGAGAGATTGTTGAGGTTGGAAACAACGTTACCAATTGGAGAGTTGGTGAGCTTGTTTCGGGCGAGGGACATATCGTATGCGGAAAATGCAGAAACTGCCTTGCCGGAAACGGACATCTTTGCAAGGAGACCGTGGGCGTCGGTGTCAATCGCGACGGTGCGTTTGCGGAATATCTTGTGATCCCTCAGCAGAACGTGCGCAGATGCGAGGAGGGAATTGGCGAGGAGATGTATTCCATTTTTGATCCCTTTGGCAATGCCGTACATACTGCACTTTCCTTTAACGTTGTGGGAGAGGATGTTTTGATTACGGGCGCGGGTCCCATTGGCATTATGGCGGGCGCGGTTTGTAAGTATGCAGGAGCCAGAAACGTCGTGATCACCGACATTAACGATGACAGACTTGCTTTGGCAAGAAAAATCGGACTTGATCTCACCGTCAACACGGCAAAGGAGAGTTTGCGTTCTGTTATGGACAAAATTTTGATCAAGGAAGGCTTTGATATCGGTCTTGAAATGTCGGGCAGTGAGATCGCCTTCAATTCTATGATCGACAATATGGTTCACGGCGGAAGGATCGCCCTGCTTGGAATTTTAAAGAGTGACGCCAAGATCGATTGGTCAAAGGTGATCTTTAACGGTTTGACGATCAAGGGTATTTACGGCAGACAAATGCACGAGACATGGTATAAAATGTCGGCAATGCTGCAGGGTGGACTTGATATTTCCGCAATCATCACGCACAGAATGGACGTGAGAGATTATGAGGACGGCTTTGAAGCCATGAATAGCGGAAAATCCGGAAAGGTCATTCTGGATTGGTCTAAATTACATGAAGGCGAGGAGAATTAAAAATGAAGAAAAGTGCGTTGAATTATTTCGTCAAGATCTGTGAAGATATTGAAAAAGACGGATTGAAAAAGAATGAAAAAATCATCACCTCGCCGCAGGGGGCTTCGGTGGAGCTGTCAGACGGCAGACGGGTGATCAATATGTGTGCCAACAACTATCTGGGGCTTGCAAACAATCCCGATGTCATTCAGGCGGCAAAAGAGAGCTATGATCAATACGGCTACGGTCTTTCTTCGGTTCGCTTTATCTGCGGCACGCAAGAGCTGCATAAAAAGTTGGAAAATAAGCTGAGCCAATTCCTTGGCACAGAGGATACCATCCTTTATTCCTCCTGCTTTGATGCCAACGGCGGTCTGTTTGAAACCCTCCTTACCGATCAGGATGCCGTCATCAGCGATCAGCTGAATCATGCCAGCATTATTGACGGTATCAGACTTTGCAAGGCTGCGAGATACCGTTATCAAAATAACGATATGGCGGATCTCCGCGCAAAGCTGGAGGAGGCAAAGGATGCAAGAATCAAGCTCATTGCAACCGACGGCGTGTTTTCCATGGACGGCATTGTTGCCGATCTCAAAAGCATTTGCGACCTTGCCGATGAATACGGTGCTTTGGTAATGGTAGACGACAGCCATTCTACCGGCTTTATGGGCGCGCACGGCAGAGGAACCGCAGAGCATTGCGGTGTGCTTGGCAGAGTTGATATTATCACGGGTACCTTTGGTAAGGCGCTCGGCGGTGCATCGGGCGGCTTTACGTCGGGAAGAAAAGAGATCATCGACCTGCTTCGTCAGCGCTCCAGACCCTATTTGTTCTCAAACACGCTTGCCCCGGCGGTTGCGGCAGGATCGATCAAGGTGCTTGAGTTGATTGAAAATGACACCTCAAGACGCGACAAGCTGTTTGAAAATACAAGATTTTTTGCCGAAAAGATCAAGGAGCTTGGTCTTGACATCATAGACGGAGGCGCACCGATTATTCCGATTATGCTATACGAGGAGCATAAGGCGGTGGAAATGGCAAGACGCATGATGGAAAAGGGCGTTTACGTGGTGGCATTCTCCTATCCCGTGGTTCCCAAGGGACGCGCTCGCATCAGAACGCAGATCTCCGCCGCACTCTCCAAGGAGGATATTCTTTACATCGTGGAGGCTTTCCGTCAAGTTAAGCAAGAGATGGGAATTTGATGATCATATATGCAGGAATTTTTCTTTATTCTTGAAACGGTTGGCGTCATAGCCTTTGCAATTGCGGGATCGATTGCCGCAATCGATAAGGAAACCGATATTTTTGGAGTGCTGTTCCTTTCGTTTATGACCTGCTTTGGCGGGGGAATGATGCGGGACCTGCTCATCGACCGAACGCCTTCCTTTTTTACAAGCTATTTTCATGTGTTATGCGGTCTTGTCACCAGCCTTGCGGTCTTTGCTTTTGCAGCTGCGTTTAAGCGAAAGTATATCGAAAATGAAAAGATCGTTGAAAATATCAATAATTATTTTGATGCGGTTGGATTGGGGATTTTTGCGGTTACGGGCGTAAAGATCTGTATGGACGCGGGCTTTGATTCTGCGCTGGTAGCAATTTCGCTTGGAATGATCACCAGCGTTGGCGGCGGTATGATCCGCGATCTTTGCCTGAGGGAGATTCCGTTTGTATTTAACAAACGAATTTATGCAGTAGCATCCACGATGGGGGCTTCCGTCTGCTTTGTGTTGTTAAGTTTTACTTGCTTGCCCGAATATTTGTCCTTGCTGCTGGGAGTGATCACCGTGGTTACCATTCGCGTTTTGGCAACCGTGTTTCACCTTGATATGCCAAAGGCAATCGTATTTGAGAGAGAACAGTCAAAATAAACCAAAGGTAAATTGCAGTATCATATCCCTCCGCGGTGATTCGTTTCATATCAACAATGAGACCGCCGCGCGTACAAGTGAATAAAAAGATGAATTCTTTTGTTACATCAGCACACGGTTTATATGATTTTTTTCTTTTTTCTCCTCGGTCAGTTTGCCTGTAGATATCCCCATAAATCAGGGGAGAACAGGCGGTTAAGTAGTGCAAATTATTACCGCGTATGTTCTTCTTCATTTAGTACAAAACTGTGAATATTAATGCTGCGGCAATGTCGTAGAGATATTGCTATTTTGGCGAGTTCCGCTAAAAAAACTGCAAATCACTCAATCGGTGGTTTGCAGTTTTTTTTGATGAAAGGAGTTGTGTTATATGAAATCCAAGGGATTGTCTGTTCAAGACAGGAGATGATTGTATTGCCGGTATCAATATTCAGGATATGACCGTCAGACGGTGCATCTTAAATACCTCTTGTAATTTGTTCCGTATGGGCGGTGTTGGGATTCAGGTGGAGGATTGTTACGCCTATGGCCCCGGGTACTATCTTCATCGCAAGAAGATCGTAAAGGCGAAAAATGATTATTTACCACGGGAGGAGGGCAGACACGATACCATACGTGTCGTATCGTATTTTGCCAGTACCAATTATCCTTTCCGTCCGTCGGATATACATTTTAAGAACTGTCTGTTTGAAAACCTCAAAGGGATGTTGAAGTACAATGCCGATGTTGGACCTTTACAAAGTGGAACGCATTGGGGTGAGTTGACTTTGGAGAATGTTCGCTTTGTCGATCTTGCTGAAGCTTCTACACCGTTGGCACCGATAGATGATCCGTTTACTGTTCGGATGAAAAATGTATCGGTTTCTTTCCGTGAATCTGCGACGGATACCTGTTTGTTTACTTTAAAGGAAAACTCCAATACAACAATTATTACAGAGTGATATAGAAAAGAAGGGTGAATGATATGTACGGAAAAAAGGTATGGTTGATTGCAGATGGGTTTATGAGTGACACTTCTAAAGGCGAGCTTGTTAGCCATGAGGCAGTTTGTGTGCTGAATCTTTCCGGGAATGATGCGAATATCAAGTTGACGCTTTACTTTGAAGATGCGGAACCTTTGCGCGGGATTCATACAGTT
>JAGANE010000297.1 GCA_017624395.1 Clostridia bacterium | reverse complement strand
TAATGATCTGCAAAATTTTCATGCAGAATACGAAAGAAAATACTTCTAAGGTTTTGGCAAAAAATGCAGAAAAAGATTGTTTAGCTTTGCCAAGGACGCAGACGGAGGAGCGAGGGGTGAAACATAAAATCACCGCGGTCGTTGATGCCCCTGTCGCTCACACTGTAGAAATGTTTTGCATGATAATATTATTAATATTTTCTTTCATTATTGTATACTTTTATTCTATCATTTTTTAGGTTTACAATTAATGGAAGCGTGAATTTTTTGAATGTTGGCGTAGAAGAAACAATTGTCATATTTATTTTGACTTTGTGCGACGTTGCCTTGAATATACATATTTCACTCTTTGTATTGCTTTTAATTATAAAAATGATTTTCTTTTCAAAATGAACGCAAGTTTATTTGGTGCTTACTCAATTTCGTCTCCATTGGAATCATAGCAGCTTTTGGGGGAAATTCGATAAACCACCATAATAAATATTGTTCAAAGCGTTCGGTCATTTTTTAATTTCCTTGCAATTCTTGCTCATTTAAATCACATTCTTTTATTCTTCCGATTGTAATTTTAAAGGTTTTAATTTCAAAAGGTTTCCAAGAAAACACCGCATCAATATTAAGCACCTGAGAACACAATCTGCAGGATGCGCTATTTGTACTTGGGTTAAACAGTCTTACAATCCAAGCATCTGGGTCTACTTCCGACTTTTTGAAAGCCGATAAAACAATTTCGTCACCTTCCAAGCACAGCGGCATCTGCTGCATTGAATCGGATTCCCGTACTCCGCGCGGGAAGAAGGAAAGAACAATTGGTTCTTGATTGTACGTTTGCGCTACGCGCGCATTGGAGTTTCTTTCCGCCCCGAAAGTAAACCTAAAATCAAAGGTACGTTCCCCTTGCTCAATAAAGGACGAGTGTCGATCCGTGGGAAGAATTTGCCGATCCAAAACGGGATGTGCCGTATAGGCGGGAGACCTCATCAAGGTTAATAAAACCTTATTTTCTTCTACCGAGTAGGCATAACAGCCTTTATTGTAGATATTGATATAACGGGAAGCGTTTTCACCGTCCTGCACCCGAATATATCTTTGATTCACGTTTTCCACACCGTTGGGCTTGAGGCGTTCTTCCCCATAAGCCACCTCGGAAAAAGTGCATATTTGCTTCGACGCATGCGGCAGTGCAAGCTTATACATTTTCTTAGTCTCGGAATTGAAAATCCGAATCCGAATATCCACTGTATGCATCTGCTTTGACATACGGTATTGCACCCAAGCCTTGGAAGAACCGTATCCGAACACTGCCTCGACCACCGTGCGAACCGCACCATCCTCAATCACACGCACAGACGGAATTTCTTTTTGCAACGAAGAGAAGGTGCTGCCGCTCTCCGCGCTCAGCAAAGTAAACGAATCGATCTTATTTCGCCATCCGTGAACGAGCATTCCCCAAGGATCCTCGTCATCCTCATAAACCTCGATCGCCATAGCTCCGTTGGAAAGATATTCCATCCCATTGATCTGACAAGAATCCAAAAGCCCTGTAAAACGGTTTATTTTGATCTGCATTCCGCCATGATCAAATATATAATGGTCACCGCTCTGCGGCATATCCGGACATGCTTTTTCCGTAACCTCGTTCATTTTACAAACCAAGCGTGTAACCTGCATTGGCTCTAAACAAGTATGAAATGCAACCTTTTTACGCCAATCTATGGGAATATTCGAGGTTTCCTTTTCCAGTTGGCATGCAATTGCATTTCCGTCACTGTAGACCGTAGGAACGGTAATCGTTCCCTTCAAATTTTGATCCTCCAACATAAATTCACAAGAAAAGTCGTTCTCAACGGGATATGGATGGGGATTATACAACAGGATCGGAAATTCACCCTCTCCTGCCTGCGGTTGATCCATGCACAGCTTGAAAAATGCTTTGGCTTGAATGCGATCCAAAATTTCCAAGCCATGATGGATCAATTGCAGGGTAGAACGCTCGGCATTCTCTATCATGGAGCCAGGCAAAACGTCATGAAATTGTGCCTTTAAGAGATCCAAAAGTGCTTCGTTCAACTCTTTTTGAGGGTATACAAAATCTGAGTTTATGCATGCTGCCGCACACATTTTCTCCGTCTTCAAAAATTGATTCTCCAAGTAACAGTACTGCTGTTTTACCCTGATCTGAGATGTGTAACAACCGGGGGACCACAAATTCAAGTCCCCCTCGTAGCGTGGCAATGGGGTTAGATATTTTTTCAAAGAGTTCACAAAGGCTTCGGGGGTTGAATGGATCACACGAACGCCATCCTTCTCCCACTCCTGCACCTTCTCCGCAATATCATTAAGGTCAATACGTGAAGGGCCACCGCCGTGATTTCCAACGCCCCACAAGCAAAAATTAACGGATGAGGGATTCTCTCTCAAATAGGTTACGTACTTATCAATCTTTTTGACAGCCTGTCCCTTATAGGAATTATACGCTTTCAATGAACGCACACCAATGATTACAGAACCGTCGTATCCTACCCATTGAAAGAAATCCGACGGAAGAGGACAATCCTTTTGACCCGGTCTGCAAAAGATATAACTATCAAACCCGAATTTTGCCATGATTTGTGCCAGACCGCGCGTATGTCCAAACGGATCAAAATTGATAGCAGTAGTTGGCATTTTTTGAAATTTCTTTTGGAAATACTGTCTACCAACCAAAATATTTCTTACAAATCCCTCACCAGAGGGCAAGTTGCAGTCGGGCTGTAAATACCATCCGCCCATAATATGCCATTTTCCGAGCTTGACCAATTCTTGAATTTCCAAAAACAGTTCCGGTTCGTATTCTTCTATCCATTCATAAAGTAACGCTTCATTGTGACAAAAAATCAATCCGTCATACTCTCTGCAAAACTGTGCAGCCGCACGGATGGTGGAAAGTGCAGCCCCTGCACCTTCTTGCCATTCCCATTGCCACACGGGATCCAAATGGGCATTACAAATCAAGTGTAATTCCTTTTCCATTTTTCTACCTCCTTTTGAAATAAAGGGCTTTGATAATAGATTATGTAAATCTTATAGTTCAGACATCATTGTCTCAACAAGCGAAAAGGCAAACAGCCAATGAAGATCTCTCGTGGGGTGATTGATATAATTGCACAACAATTCCGTAATATTAACTCCATTTTTTTGCTTTGCTTCAATTTAGAATATACATCTCAAATCATTGCCCCTTGCTCCTTGACCGCCGTTTTTCCTGTCTCCAGATAAGCATCAAATACACCTTTGTTTTGGAAATTCATACAGGAGACGGCAATTCTACACAGCAATTCGTGATTCAATTCACTGCTCACGGTCGTATTCATCTTTTCTCAGTTCTTATTCGGGTTTGGTCTCCAGCTTAAGAGGATAATCACCAAGATGCTCCATGCGGAATCCATTCTTTTTGTATTCCTCATAGAGTCATTCAAAAATATGTTTCAAATCCACATCCGCTAAAAATACAGCGGCATAACTCATAGTCATATGGAATAAGGATGTATTCCATTTCGTATCTTTCCCCCACCCCTCAAATGTTGTGGTAGCACCTTCTTTTAACATTCGTTTCCACGCACCGTCATTCAAAAGAGCGTCTTTCATTCGCTTGTCCTCTCCATCCTTTGCAAATCTCATTAGGATCAAAAAAGTACAGAAAAAGGAAAGTGAATCAATGCCATTTTCATCGATGAGCTTCAATATGTTCGTTTTAGATTCGGCATCGGGGCAAAGAGCAAAGCCATATACAAAACTGTTTCCGACCAGGCTGATATGTTCGGAACCCTCACTGTCACGGAAAAGGCATTTTTCCGCATCAAAAAAGCATTTGTAAAATGCTGATAATAGTGGAGACTCATCGCGATACGGTTCATTCCCCAAAAGCTTTGCAATGATATTGGCAACGCGCACTGCATAGAGATAATAGGCGTTGATCGAGATGTGAGCTTGTGTGCATATTTCTCCCTGACGAATATCCGCATCGTATCCATGCCGATAATTCTGCGGCCATTCTACTACACACCATTTGTCAAGATTTTTGATCAGGCCCTCCTTTTCATAGTCGCGTCGATATGCCTCAAGCAAGTGAATCACTTTAGGATAATTTTGGCTCAAGTACTCAATATCATTTGTTATACGGTAATGCCATAGGACAAGGTATACAAGAAACATTGGGAACTCTGCAATTTCCTGCATATAAGAACAATTGATACAGGTCACAAGTGTATCTGTAACGAAGTTTGTGGAAAAAGCGTCATCTATTAGCTTGCGCGCCATGGAATCATCCTTTGTCAAGATCATATTCGTCAAAACACTGTAGCATCCGTCACCAAGATAAAATCCTTTTTCCCGATCCATGGAATCTTGAACAACCTCTTGAACACCGTATTTCTGCGTATGTACACATAGTTCCCAAATACGCTTCATATCATCGTCAGAATCATATTCTTTTTTCAAACACGCGTTCAATGTGAACGGATAGTGGCGAACATTCATAGAGATATCCAAAATTTCAACAGATTCAGGAAATTCAAGCTCCGCATAACGAAACGCCTTATAATCAAACCAATCCAACAGATCCTCTTCACCCGAAAGAATCCATTTTTCTTCGTATACACAATCCGCGCGCAAATTAAATCGAATCGCCCCATCCTCATTCAATTCCTGCGCACAACGAACTACAACGACATCATCACGATGACCTTTTGCCTTAACGACCAAATATCCAACGTAATTCGAGCCAAAATCATAGACTATTCGATTATCGATTTTTCTGATCTGTTCGGGACGTATATATTTAAATTCAAGCATATAGCTTTTTTGCGCAACCAACGTGTGGTCATCAAAGCGACATCTTGTAGCAAAATTCCAATCACAGTCTTTAAAACCCACATCCTGAAATCCAACATCTTCGGAACGGCTATCGTATTCTTCAAGAAATTGCGTTTGCTTATTTTTTCCGCTGACGCTCATTTCACTATACGCGGAATGTGCTTTCACTTTAAAGGATTCATCCGAAAAAACAACGGTTTTTCCGTCAATAACAACATCGCATATCATTCCATGACGAAAATCACCGCTTTGCCACACTCGATTAATCAGACCTTGATACAAGGTATGCACGGAAATTAAGTTTTCGCCAACTGCTAAAAAAGTACTGATATCAATCTCATTATAATTATACTGAAAATGATATGATGGTGACGGACCTTGAGCAACAAACCGGCCGTTGATATACAACTTATAATAATCATCAGCGGAAATGTAGATTTTGGCGGACGAAAACGCTTGATCAATCCGAAATGTTTTCCTAAATAAAATATGTTGATTGCGATATTGACTGCAATCCAAGTATAGTTTCTCCAATTGTCGGTGAAAAACATTTCTCGCCCGTAAATTGGCAAACGTTTTATTTGAAATCCATTTGCCTTTAAATACATGTTCCATTCTATTACTCCTTTTATATTTTTTAAAGAATTCTCGACAGACTCCATTCCGTTTTCACGGTAATACGAAAAGTCTTCCAAATTCAAAAACATCTCGATTCCGCACAAATATTCTTTGCGAATATCACTTTTCCCATCGACCAGCTTGGTGCAACATAGAGTATCCTCAAGACTCCTCCCAAATGGATTTTATATACGTCATTGCATCGCTCACCGTCTTATCATCTCCAGAAATTTCAAAAGAGATGGCATCATCATATCCAACTTGCTTTAATCGCCCAAAGCAATAGGAAAAATCAATCACACCATTCCCGATCGGGCATTCTGTAATCCATTTCCCACCACGAAGAGGTACGGATTTTCCTTGATCTTCAATCGAATGAGTACTCAACATATAGTCTTTGACATGAACATGCCTGATCTCATGAATAAAAGCATCGTAGATTTCGTTTGCAGAAACATCCACAAACAACGAGTTGCCTACATCTCCACAAATTCCAACGTTTTTACAAATCTTTCCAACGCGCTGAAATAAGAGTTGCAATCCTTCCACTCCGTTAAAATACAATCCTTGGGGTTCATACAAACAGGTCACCCCGTATTCGGCACAGCGATTTGCAATCCAAACAACGTGTTCAAAGACGCGTTCCAAGACCATTTCATAAGGCGGTGCATCCATCTCCAGCAAAAGTGAAGGGACTACTGTATGATGCAGATAGGGCGTTCCCAACCGCGCTGCAAATTCAAGATGACGTGCAAAAGTATCCTTCACTTCAATGAAATCTTTAGCCGATAAATCCATCAGCAACGAATAACAAGCAACCGATAACCCATTTTCATCCAAAACACGCTTGGTATATCTCGCATCAAAAGACTGTATTGGCGGCGTTGTTGATAAACATCTTTCAAAAAATTCAACCGAATCAAATCCAAAACGCGCACTACGTTTTGCTGCGTATTCAATTCCGTGCATCCGTCGATCATTCTGAAAGGTTCCGTAACTTACAAACTTCATGTAAACGTCCTTTGCTCAAAAAAAATTTCATTTTAATAATCGTTGATAATAAAAGATCGGAATGGCACTCCAACCATGACATAAACTTCCCGCATTACCAAAATCCTCTGCGCCTTTAAGCGTTTCCCAAAAGGTGGTTGCACCCTGATCCAACATATACGAATAGGCACTGTCAATGTCACGCAAAATCACAGAAGCATACTTTTTCTCGTCTGTCGCAAGCATCGCATCATAATGGAATGTTTTCATACTAAGGGTGGTAGGAACAACGTCCTCATTGGACAAAAGATTGTCGCAAATCACAGCAGAGCGTTCCAAATCCGCTGCTCCGCAAAGAATGGCAAATGAATTTCCAAGTGCTGAAAATTGCATAACACCTGGCTTATCTGTATAAAGTTGTTTCTCTTGTGACCAAAACGCCCGATTGATCTCCTCGTTCAGCGCACATGATTGCTCTTCGCGTTTACAAGCCTCTTCAACACGTCCGAGCCATCGTAACATCACCGCTCTTTGTCGCAAGGAGAAAGAGAGCAATGCATTCAACACCAAATCAACTGATTTCACTCTGCCCACTTCCTTCAAGCCTTGCAAAGTGGGTTGCCATTCATAAAAGTTCCAATAGCGAACGTCACTGTGAAAATTGACGATCAAACCGTTTTCCTTTTGTTGCAAAAAACGATCCAAAACGGCATCCATTTTGTCTGAATATATTTGAATCAACGACAAATCTTTGGAATATTCGGCATATTCACGCATCTGCAACAGCCAATACAAGGTAAACGAAGGAATCACAAAATCCTGATCCGTGGGAAAGGTAATATGAAGCTGACCATCTTCACGGCGATCTAAACACATCAATTCCAAAGACGCACGTGCAAACGCATATTCTCCAAACGCATAATAACCGCACAGCATTTGGTTGCGGCTATCCATGGTATACAACGCTTGTTCTCGCCACGGACAATCCTCATAATGCTCGAACATACAGCAACGCAAGGTCTTGACAGACACATCGTAAATGCGTTGGTGTAGCGGCGTATCTGCCTGATACGGCAACACCGTCAACGGATAAACGACGGGATGCATCCCAATGGATTCCACATCAACGTTATCCTCGCACTCCACCTGCAAATAGCGGCACCCCAATCGGCGCATAAAGTTCGAAAAATCAAACCATTCTCCGCTACCGTAAAGTTCCAACGAAAAATCCCGATTTTTGATAATACGTTGAACGGCAGACTCTCCATTCTCGTCCTGCACCAAATGTTCGCCATACAAAATTCTGACAAGGGATCCCTTCGGCGCTCGGAAGCGCATAAACCAATAGCCAACCGTTTCTTCTCCAAGATCATAAATTCGCCTTTTCTGATCCATGCATTTCGCTGCTACGGGAGCTTCAAACACTAGTTTTTTATTGGGGCGAGGATACAATTCTTCAGGCAAGTCTACAACCCGTACGGCATTGTGCCATCCATTTTCGATCTTTGCTTCAAAATGCGAAGCATTGCAACCGTCATATAGTGCGCAATTGTAGGTGTAGGAAAATCCAAGTTGACGTGTAATTAACTTCTGTCTGCCTGCGCAGTAATCTTCCGCTTTCTTACACAACGTATCGGTATCGGAATATGCAATTGTCTTTCCGTTTTCCTTAATCTCATAAATGAGACCTGCCGTCGCCTTGCTGTAGCCGAACAGCGTTGACACACCGAAATACCAAACCAAAATGGAAATTCGATTGCTTCCCTTGTGACAGAACGGTGTCAGATCAATGGTGTCATACACTTTGTGATAGGGATAATCCGCATACTGACCAAAACCTGCCAATTGACCGTTAACGTACATCTCGTAGTTGCTGTCGCAGGAAAGTTCAATAGAAATATCACCTCCGTGACTCTCAAAGGTTTTAAAAAAACGACTGTAAGAGTCGGGGTAAGCCTCCCCACTATCCCATATCCATTTTGCTAATTGCATATATCTTCCTTTCCGTCACGTTCCATCCTATATCGAAACGCAACATTCCAAATTTTGTGTTCATTCATTTCAAGAATTTCCGTTTTAAGTGTTATAATCGATCATCATAGTCTCCAAAAGTGAAACCGCAAACAACCAGTGCATCTCTCTGCACGGATGATTGATGTGGTTGCAAAGCAGGTCGGTCACTCGCACGCCGTTGCTTTGCAATTGCTTCCATTTTTCATGGACGTCGCAAATCGGTACGCTGCATTCGCGCGCGGCCAGCTTTCCTGCTTCCAGATATTTGTCAAAAGTACCGTCTTCTTGAAAATTCATGCAGGCAGTCGCAACCTTGACAAGACGCTCGTTCTTAAGGAGCGGACTGACAACCGTATTCATCATATTTGGCGTCATATAGATCACTTCGCTCCCCGCATTTTTCAAGCGTTCAAAAATCGTTTTGAGCGTGTCGTGATACAGCTCCACCTTCGCGCTTCCCCCGTGTACGTCATTGAGTCCAAAACAAACCACGGTCAGATCGGGGTGAGCAGAAAGCACGTCCTTTTCCAATCGCTCATTTCCGCTGACACTTCTGCTGCCGTTAATTCCCGCGTTGACAATATTCAAAGATACCGAAGGATACAACAAATGTAAAAGCTTGCAAAGATCACTGTGATAGACGTTTTCTTTGTCATAAATCAGATCAAACCGTCCGTCCTCACCGTCCTTCAATTCAAAAACACCATCCGTTACGCTATCACCCAAAAACGCAATGGTGGGAATTTTGGCGCAGTGGTGATCTTTTTGTCGGTCTTCAATCAGCTTCATAATATTCATCGTTTCAAATTCTCCTTTTGCCTTTACTGCTCCAATCGATCTTTTCGTATTTTAATTAAATATATTGAGAAACGCATCTTTCCACAACCGATAAAAAACGTCAGCTATCATTTCCAATGTGTTTTTTTTGATGTTCTTTATGACAAAGAATCCCATGCAGGTACATCCAAAAGACACGCATCCAATTGCTCGGCATACACTTTTTGAACACATTTGTTATATCCGCCTTTCAAAAAAGTCTCCGAAACGGAATCATGAAAGACCTTCCACGAGTGGTCTTCTCCATTAGGACAGATCGGATAAAAGAAAGCACCAGCCGAGCTTGCTGCTTTTTGATCTCCAATCGCATCTCCAATCATCAAAACATTGCCGTCTCCGTATTGGGCTTTCAGCGCAGAAATGATCTCTTTTTTTGCACCGTATTCTTGTCCGCAAATAAACGAAGTGTACGCCTTGAGTCCATGCTCGCTCCATTCCT
>JAGANE010000296.1 GCA_017624395.1 Clostridia bacterium | reverse complement strand
TGCCACCAACGCAGAGATCTCCTCCCTTTTAAAGCTGCACGAATTTAAGGTCTCGCTCTATCAAAAAAGCCTGCGCAACACAAGTGAAAAGAGATTGCGCCGCGCTCTTGACGCCTGCACCGATGCCGACAACTCGCTCAAGCGATCCCCCAAGGGATATACGGCACTTGAAAAGCTGATCTGCACACTATAAAACACAAGAACGGTTTCTGCCGCCATGACAGAAGCCGTTCTTGTTTTATGGATTTTTCAGAGATCCGCCTCGGAGGCAATCTCCTTGGTTTCACAGTAGATACAACGGCAAATGCGTTGCTCGGGCTCGGTCAGCTTAAATACCTGATCCAGCTCCTGCTCTATCATACTGATGCAACGCGGGTTTTCACACTTGACGCGATTGTAGATCAGCTTTGCGCCGTCCGCATGGATCAGCGGCTCGCGCTTCGGGTTCTGCTTTGCCTCACCCAACAGCTTTAAGATCAACGCCATACGCATGTACTTTCCGTTCAACGCCTGTGTAAAATAGCAAGCGCGGGGATCGTCGTCCACCTTGACACTGATCTCGTTGACACGGGGCAACGGATGCAAAATAGAAAGATCTGCCTTGGCACCCGTCAGCTTTTCGGGCGTCAGAATATAGCTGTCACGCAGGCGCAAAAACTCTGCGCGGTCCACAACTCTCTCACCCTGCACGCGCGTCATGTAAAGAATATCCAGCGACGGCATTGCGCTCTCAAGATCGGTCGTCTCCACGTACTCCATACCGTTTTTATCAACGATCTCGGTCTTGACGTGTTCGGGCAGCTTCAGCTCCTTGGGCGAGATCAGCACCAAACGGATCCCCGTATAACGTGAGAGCGCCGCAATCAACGAATGTACGGTGCGACCGTATTTAAGGTCACCGCAAAAGCCAACGGTCAGGTCGTCAAGTCTCCCCTTTTCGCGGTAGATCGTAAAGAGATCGGCAAGCGTTTGCGTAGGATGACAGTGTCCTCCGTCGCCCGCGTTGATGACGGGAATGCTCGCGTTTTGCGCTGCCACAAAGGGGGCACCGTCGCAAGGATGGCGCATTGCCATAATATCTGCGTAGCAGCTGATAATTTTTGCCGTGTCCGCAATGCTCTCTCCCTTTGCCGCCGACGAGGAATTTGCCTCGGAAAAGCCGATCACACTACCGCCAAGCTCCAGCATTGCCGCCTCAAAGCTCAGGCGTGTACGGGTGGACGGCTCAAAAAAGAGCGTTGCAATCTTTTTTCCGCGACAGGCGTCGGCATATCGGTCGGGATGCTTGATGATGTCACTTGCCGTGTTCATCAGGTCGTAAAGCTCCTCCACCGAAAAATCTACGATATCAATCAGACTTCTCATCACATACTCCATTCAAGGCAGGGCAACAGCATTACGCCTTTGCACCGTTGATTGCCAGATAGTTTTTGATACGCGCTACGTTTTCGGCGTTCTTTTCGTCCTCCTCCAGATACTCGATGATGTCGTAAACGTCGACCACCGAATATACGGGGAATCCAAACTGCTCCTCGATCTCCTGCATAGCGCCCTTTTCGGTCTGTCCCTTTTCCTTGCGGTCAACCATGATAAAGGTAGCAGCCACGCGCGTCCCCTCCAGATGCGAAAGGATCTCCATGCTCTCACGGATCGCCGTTCCTGCGGTGATCACGTCCTCGATGATAACGATCTCCTCGCCTGCGGTGGGAACATAACCTACAAACACTCCGCCCTCGCCATGATCCTTGACCTCCTTGCGGTTAAAGAAGAAGGGAACGTTGAGATCCTTTTTGGAAAGCGCCACTGCCGCAGAAACGGCAAGCGAAATTCCCTTGTATGCGGGACCGTAAAGCACCGCCTTTTTGGCACCCAGCTTTTCAAAATATGCACGTGCGTAGAACTCTCCAATCTTTGCAATGTCCTCGCCCGTCTTGATCATACCCGCGTTGATAAAGTAAGGGATCTTTCTTCCACTCTTGGCGGTAAAGTCACCAAACTTCAATACTCCCGCACTCTCCAAAAACTGTATAAATTCTCTCTTGTATGCTTCCATTTCATTTCTCCTATGATTTTATTTTTGCGGGGGAAGGAACTTTTCGAGAAAAGCTTCCTTCCCCCGCACCCCCATCTTCAAAAGCTTTCACCAAATAATCAATGATAAATCGTAATGCAATTCCTTGTTTAAAGTTTTGAGGGTCAAGGGAACTTTTTCAAAAGTTCCCTTGAAAACGCGTCCTCAGTCTACAAATTCTGCGATGCAACGCTCGTAAGCGGCAACGGGATCGGCAGCGGCGGTGATGGGTCTACCGACAACGATATAGTCGGATCCGATCTTCTTTGCCTCGGCGGGTGTCATCACGCGCTTTTGGTCACCGATATCTCCGTCGGCAAAGCGCACGCCGGGGGTTACCGTGAGGAACTTTTCGCCGCAGGTTTCGTGAACCTTTCCTGCCTCCAGAGGCGAGCAGACCACGCCGTCCAGCCCTGCCACCTTTGCGTTGTGCGCGTAGTGCATCACCACGTTGGCGATCGGCTCCTTGATGAGAAGATCCTTCTCCATGCTTTCCTGATCGGTGGAGGTCAGTTGTGTGACCGCGATCAAAAGCGGACGTGTGCCGTCGGGACGCGTCAAGCCCTCGATTGCCGCCTCCATCATGCGCACGGTGCCTGCCGCGTGCAGGTTGGTCATGTCAACGTCAAGGCGAGATAACACCGCCATCGACTTTTTGACCGTGTTGGGAATATCGTGGAGCTTGAGGTCGAGGAAGATCTTGTGTCCGCGCTT
>JAGANE010000295.1 GCA_017624395.1 Clostridia bacterium | reverse complement strand
GGGAAGAGATTCAATTTCAATATGTGAATTCATCTGTGCAAGATCACGTTTTCCACGTTGGGTATGTCCCCCATTGTGAAAAATCGGCAATCCCGGCTTAACCGAATCCACCGCCTCGCGCATTGTTCTTGTGTATTTGGCATAGGTTTTTTCCGCCATCACCTTGACATCACGGGGATTGGTAATATCAAGCCCTTCTGTCTCCATAAGTTTGGCACAATTGCGGCAATAGCACGGGATAGGATTGACAATATCCAAAAAAACACCTTTGACATCATAATTTTGGCACATCTCGCGGACTTGATCGGCAAGAATTGACAAATACGGAGAATTAAAACAAATAATATGGTAGCCCGCTTGTGTAAAATCAGGGGTACGGTGAATTTTTTCATCCTCTCCGCGTGCCAAACATTCGGGATGATCTACTGCATATTTTTCATCTAAGCCTGCCGATATGTAGCCAACGACATTTACACCAATTTCCTGAGCCGCCTCTACCTGTGCACCAAAAAGATCAAAATTCAGGTGCGGATGCATTAGATTGTTTTTTGTAGGATGGTAAGACCACCCGTGATGACACTTGGAAAAAAGTGTTATGGAGTCCACGTGTCCTTGTATTAAAGCATCTTGGAACTGTTTTTTATGAAAGTCCAATCCAATGTTTTCTATTTTTTCACTTGTGTGAAAATCCAAATGCACTTGTCTAAAATTCATATTTCTACTCCGATGACCTAATTGTATATTACGTATTCATTATAGCATAAAACATGTGAAAATTTCACATTAAAAGGCGACACATTTCATAACAATAGCGACGCGCCTGTTTTGTATTTTTTCACAATTTATAAAATCTTTCCGCGTTTTTTAATTTTATTATATAGTTGAAAAAGAAATTGATTTTTTTTGCAAAATACTATGTCGATTTACATAAATTTTTCAAAAAAAATAACATGACTATTTACAAACGACATTATATATGCTATAATAATTGTATCACTACGAAAACAACAGAACTACAATCATTTTTTACAAAACATAATATTTGGTTTATAAAAGGAGTGATTATGGGATATCTTCCACAGTTAACCCCTCTTTTCAAAAAAAACAACGGAATTGATATTGAAATCACCTATGAAAAAAGGTTTACATCAGTAGACGATATCACGCATGACGGTCAACATATTCATGACTATTATGAGATCTACGTCAATCTCTCGGGTGATGTCTCCTTTTTAGTGGAAAATTCTCTCTACCCAATTCGGCGCGGTGATATTATTATCACCACTCCAAATGAAATTCACCGTTGTGTCTATCATAGTGATTGCATCCACGAGCATTTTTGCATTTGGATGAAGGGTGTTCCCCTTTCATCTGCACTTTTAAAGGAAAATCTTGAAAAAAACAAGCTTGTGGTATTGGCAAAAGAGGAAAAAGAAAACTTAATCGATCTTTGCTTTTCGCTATATAAAAGCCACACGGACAACGACATGCTGCGCTTTCACGCAATCGCAAACTTTTTTGAGATTCTCAACCTGATCTGTACTCGCCGCAAAAACGTTGCGTACATACGGGATCTACCCAAAAACTTTTCAAAAATCATTGATTATATCACATGCAATTATACAGATCCGTCTTGTAGTACCGCAACCATTTGCAAATTATTTTATATCTCTCGAAGCACGCTTTGCCGCCATTTCCAGTATTATTTCCAAACCACGCCATCGGATTATATTGAATCCAAACGGTTTTCGGAAGCAAAAAAGCTCTTAACGGCAGGGGCATCGGTACAGGATGCCTGTTTGAACAGCGGTTTTTCGGATTACTCTTATTTTATTATGAGGTTCCGAAAAAAGTTTGACATTACTCCCGCAAAATATCAAAAAGCAATGTACAAGCAGTTTGAAAAGTGACCCCAAGGGTCATTGCTTTTGTTAAAAAAGCCGCCTAAAAGAAAATTGATAAGAACAGAACCCACAGCAAGCCTTATGATACTAAGGCTTGCTTTTTGTACGCTTTTTTTGATCCGAATCAGCGATTTGAAATCGACATCAAAGCACAAAAGGATCAGTTCAAAAGATTTTTGAGCCTTTCTGTTATCGCATTGGCGATCAAAATATGCCCCTTCTCGTTAGGATGGCATCCGTCAATCGTATGCTCCTGCCAGAAAAAATCAAAATGCTCATGCAAATTCAAGCACGGGATCTGATTTTTATCACAAATTGCTTCTATGATGTCCACATAATCCCTGAGGGTATGTCCGTTATAGTTTGTTTCGCTCGTATCGTGACGATTGGAATCCTTCCAATGCGTTCCTCCAAAATAGTTTCCAATTCCATTGTGCGCATACGGCGTTACAAATAAAGTCGTCTTGTTTTTCCGTTTTTCCTTTACCCAATTCGCAAGCCTTTTTACCGCATATTCAAAATACTGGGCATCAGAACCGTATATTGGCTTGTCACTCCAAAAATAATCGTTTGTTCCACCAAACACAACCGCAATCTCAGCATCATCTATCAAACGCATGCGGCTCAAAAAATCCTTTTCATCGGTTCGATTCAATCCCGCCTGTGCCACCAAGGTGCCTGTAATCCCATAGTTCAGCTCCGTCATTCCAAGTGCTTGACTGACCAGTGTGGAATATCTGTCTTTCCAATGTGCCAACCCATATCCCAATGTAATACTGTCACCTAAAAATGCAATCGTCATTCCAATACCTTCCTTTGAATTCTCCTGATATTGTGCACTCCGATACAATCACTTGACCATTAAATCCACGCCAGCATCTGCGTCAGCCCCACGATCAATGGCATTGTGACCAACGAAAAAACGGTTGAAAGTGATACCAGACGCACGGAAAGTGCGGTATCGTGTCCGAATTTTGCGGCAAAAATCGTGGTGGTCGCACCAACCGGAGCACATGCACCAATGACGGAAACCGTCAAAACGTTTCCACGCACACCGCAAAGAAATAAGATACCCAACAACAACACCGGAAACACCAGTAGTCGCAAAGCCATACAAAGATACGACTGAATATCACGAAGCGCCGCCAAAAGATCCGCCTTACCAAGATAGTATCCCACCATAAGCATAGGAAGCGGCAAATTCAATGCCGACATCGCTGCAATGGCATCAAAAATCAAGGAAGGCAAGCGGATCCCTGCCGTGTTCCCAACAGCAATATACAGGGGCGATGTAAAAATGATCAATCCCAACACAACACCGATAATCCCGGGATTAAAGGCAATCTTTTTCCAATTCATGCCGTCACCTTTTCCGCTCATATCAGCATATCCCCACGTCCATAAAACAATGTTAAAAACAGCAAGAAATACCGCTGCATAAAGTGAACCCTCACGCGATACAGGGGTATCGACCAGTGCCTGTGCCAGTGGCAGTGCAATAAAGCCTGCATTGGAAAAGACCGCAGCAAACCGCATAATGCGCCGTCTGCTCTCGTCCCTTGACCGAAATATCAGCATAACCGCAAAAATCATAGCAATATGCGTCAAAGCAGCAACCAATGCTACAATCCCGATATTTTTCAAGATTGCAAGCAGTTCCTCCTTTGCATATACGGTTGCGCTGAAGGCGTTGACAATCACACACGGAGTGACGATATACATCACAATATCCGCCATACGCTTGTTTGCCTCTTCAGTCAAAAGCTTGACACGCTGACACACAAAGCCAACGGCAATCAAAATAAATAAAAGTCCCACCTTTTGTGCCACAGCCAAAAGATTTTCAAAAAAAGACAACCCTATGCCTCCTTACAGCGTTACGCCAAATTCCTTTTTCATCATCT
This sequence comes from Clostridia bacterium, assembly GCA_017624395.1. Classification (GTDB taxonomy): domain Bacteria; phylum Bacillota; class Clostridia; order Oscillospirales; family CAG-272; genus UMGS1865. Next base: position 18,644 of record JAGANE010000295.1, on the reverse strand, counting down.
CTAAAATTTCCACTCTTTGCGGCATAGAGGGAGCCGAGCCGAGACGTGTCACCGAGATCGCCGCCGTACAGGTGGCAAATTGCAATGCTTGTTTGATCGGCATTCCTTCGGCAATCGCGGTAGCAAGACCTCCGTTGAAGGCATCTCCCGCACCCGTGGTCTCCACCGCCTTGACCTTGATGGACGGCACCACGACCTCATCCTTTCCGTTGGTGTAGAATGCGCCTCTGACACCAAGCGTGATAATGACGTTTTTAACACCCATCTCCATCAATTTTTGTGCAGCGGCACGGCAATCCTCAATCGTGTTTACCGCAATACCCGTAAATTGCTCTGCCTCGGTTTCATTGGGGGTAACGTAATCCACACCGTCAAAAACAGAAGCGGGAACGTTGATATAGGGGGCGGGATTGAGAATCAACGGCTTTTGATATTTGTTTGCCAGCTCCTTGGCGGCAATGACCGCCTCAACGGTGGTTTCAAATTGTGTCAGCACGGCATCGCAATTTGCAAAGTCCGATTCCGCCAAAAGAATATCCTCGCGTTTGATGTCATCGTTTGCACCCAATATCACGATGATGCGGTTTTGTGCGGTTGTTTCATCAATTTCGATCAAAGCACTTCCCGTTTCACCGTCGGGATCGACCGTCACGTATTTTTCACTCATTCCCTCTGTCCGATAGTGCTTTTTGAGGATCTGCCCCAACACGTCATCACCACGTCGGCTGATGATCTGAACCTCACAGCCTGCTCGGTGAGCAGCTGTCATTTGGTTATTCCCCTTTCCACCGGGGCCAAAGCGTACGGTCGTCCCTTTGGTGGTCTCCCCCTCCACGGGCAAATGCGGTGCAAAGCCGGTGACATCAACAATCAGAGAACCGGGACCTATGATCTTTGCCATAATTCATTCCTCCCATTTAAGCCTTGGGAAACTCGCTTATGATGGCAATGCCTGCCGAGGTACCCAAGCGGTCAGCGCCCGCTTCGATCAGTGCGACGGCATCCTTGCAGCTACGAACTCCCGCCGATGCCTTGAGCTTTACATCTCCACTGACATTTTGTTTCATCAAACGAATATCTTCAACCGTTGCCACTCCTGCGGAAAATCCTGTACAGGTCTTGACAAAATGTGCGCCTGCCTCGCAGGAAAGTCTCGTAGCAATTGCCTTTTCCCCGTCGGTGAGAAGTCCTGTTTCAATAATCACCTTTACTGTCTTGCCCTTTGCAGCGGCAACCACGGCGGCAATTTCATCTCTGACGTAGTCGTAGCAGCCATCCTTGAGTTTACCCACGTTAATGACCATGTCAAACTCATCGCAGCCAAGTGCATAGGCATCCTCGGTCTCCGCAACCTTGACCGCCGTGGTGTTTTGTCCGAGTGGAAATCCGATCACGGTACAAACCATAACGTCGGAGCCTGCCAAAAGCTCCTTTGCAAGTGATATGTTACAGGGATTGACACATACGGAAGCAAAATCCCATGTGCGTGCCTCAGCACAGAGTTGTGTGATCTTTTCCTTGGAGGCATCGGGCTTTAATGCGGTATGATCAATGTATTTGTTTAACTGTTTCATGATAAATTCCTTTCTGTATTTAGTCCTCTTCTATCGTCTTAAAAGATTTTCCCCAAAGCTTCACTCGGGTTTCGTAGGCGTCATTGAAGCGCCAATCACGCCAAAACGTGAGAATACACATATCCTCATCCGATTTACTATTATCCAATGCGTGGAAGCACCCCGCAGGAATAAATATGACCTGTCCGCCTGCGACGTCAATGATCTTATCATCCAACTGAAGCGTTCCTTTTCCCGAAAGGATGTAATAGATCTCATCCTCCTCATGTACACCACCGCCAAGCGCACAGCCTGCCTTAACGGTACCGTGGTTGATCTGGATCACGTCATCTCTGCCCGTGATCACGTGATCCAAAATCATACGGGATTCATATTCCTTACCAAAAATCAAAGGTTTGACCTTTGCAACCTCTACAGAAAGAGGGGACAATTTTTTCTTTTCCATATTCTAATCTCCTCATTCAAAATCAATCATAATCTTGATCTTTTCATTGTGATAAGCCTTTTCATTTTCAAACACATCCAAACATTTTTCAAAGGGGATATGATGAGAGATCACGGGTGTCAGCTTGACCGGATTTTTTCTCATAATCTCGCAAACCGCAGATGCGTTTCCAAAGCATCCTGCCGCTCCAACGATCGATTTACAGCCCAGCACCAACGGATCGATCGGAATATCATCAAGGTTGTGCTCATAAAAGCTGACAATGGAAATACGTCCGTATTTTGCCAAAGCATTCAGACTATCGCGCAGGGCTTGCACCGCCCCGGAGGTTTCCACAATCAAATTTGCGCCCTTCCCCGCCGTCAGCTCCATAATTTTTGCCGTGGCATCGACCTCTTTGTTGTTGATAAATGAATCTGCTCCAATCAACAACGCGCGCTCAAGCTTCTCGGTGTTTCTTCCTACAACGATCACCTGTCCCGCGCCATAATATTTTGCAAGCCAAGCTGCAATCATTCCGATTGCGCCGGAACCATACACCACAACCGTATCTTTTTCGCTCAATGTAACTCCCTTAAAGGCATCGTAAGAGATTGATGCAGGCTCAATCAAAGCCCCCTCATCCAGTGAAAGCTCGTCAGGCAGACGATACACATGCCTTTCGGGCATTTGCATATATTCGGCATAACAGCCATCCCAGCAATTAACCGTTCCCACAGACAATATCGTAGAACAACTCATATAATCCTTGCGTCGGCATGCATCGCAGATTCCGCAAGAAACAAAATTTTCGGTATAGACTCGGTCACCGGGTTTAAAATTTTTTACCTCAGGACCAACCGCTTCAACAACCCCCGAATACTCGTGTCCAAAACGGCATGGAAATTTGATCTCACCGCTGCGGATAAAGCTGCTCTCTCCCGTGTAAATGGAATGGTCGGTAGCACAAACACCCGTCCGTTTTACTTTGATCACCAGCATATCACCCGTAGCTTTAGGCTTGGATACATCTTCCATTCGCGCATCATAAGGTCCATATACAGTTATAGCTTTCATAGATTCTAATCTTCCTTTACTATAAATAAAATAATTTCAAAAAGCGATCCCACATCCAAAAGCAAACATGAACAAGACCGTAACTCAATCGTCCTTTTTATTTGTTTATTCATGCTGTTTACAGCTTTAAATATTCTCCCTGACGCATCAAGAGAGCCTTACCGTCGGGAGCCAGCTTTTGCAAATTCTCCAGAAAAAGTGCGGGATTGCCACCATGCTCGGCAAAATTCCAAAAGTGGCACGGCACAGCAATCTTGGGACACAGGAGCGAAACAACCCTTGCAGCCTCTGCCTCATTCAGATTGCCAAACGCACCGTTGATCGGCAGGATCAGCAGATCCACACCGTGAAGCATCTCATTATCCAAATAATCGGGGCGAAAACAGGTGTCCCCCATGATGTATATCCGTTTGCCCGCGATCTCAATCAAAAGTCCGATCGCGTGCGGTGTTTCAGCACCGTGATCACACGGAACAGCAGTTATTTTGATTTCATTGCGGATCAATGTATCCCCTACCGAAAGATAGGTCACGTTATCGGTGATATGTAAACGCTCACATTCCTCCGCCGTATCCTTGGCTCCTATCAGTTCGGTGTGTCCGTTTGCCATAAGAACGGGTACACTGTCCGGATCAAAATGATCATAGTGCGCGTGTGTTGCCACCAGATAATCAAGTGTCAGCTCACCTGCATCAAGAAGATGCGGCATCAATCGTTTAAATCCAAAATATCGCTTACAGCAATCCGAGAGATAGAGATCCACGCCCAAAAGTGATCCCTCTGCCGTTTTAAAGAGAAATCCCGCCTGACCTAAGAAAAATACGCCGACGTGCCCTTTCCCAACAGAAGTTCCAAGCACATGAGATGCAAAATCTTTCATTTTTTTATTTCTCCTATCAAAAATTTCTGGCATATCCACCGCAAGTCCAACCACCGTCTACGGGAAGAACCGCACCAGTGATATAAGAAGCAGCATCCGATGCCAAAAATGCGGTAGCGTTGGCGATCTCCTCCGGCGAGCCTTGGCGTCCCATGGGAATATGAGAAAGCAACCCCTCCATAGCACTGTTGTTTGACCATAGCTTGTTTGTAATGGCAATTCCCACCGTTCCGGGGCAAACCGCATTTGCGCGAATTCCTCTCGGTGCCAGCTCCATAGCAATTGCCTTGGTAAAGTTAATCACGGCAGCCTTAGCCGCAGCAAAGGCACACTGGTTGCGCAGCGGAACCATACCGACGATGGAGCTGATGTTGACTACCGCGCTCCCCTCCTTCATATACGGCAGAGCCAGCTTTGTACAGTTGTATGTACCATCAAGATCAACCTTCAAAATAGCATCCCACCATTTATCCGAAAATTCATCCACGTGCTTTCTTTCCTCCGGCCCTACATTGATACCCGCATTATTGATCAGCACGTCGATCCATCCAAATTCAGCCACTATATTTGCCATTGCCACCTTTGTCATCTCACGGTCGGTAATATCAAATTCATAGCCCTTTACTTTTCCGCCAATCTCTGCGGCGATCTTATCAGCAACATCCGAAGTACCGCGCAGATCGCACACGGCAACAAAAGCTCCGTCCTTTGCAAACCGGAAAGCCATTGCCTTGCCGATACCACCTGCGGCACCCGTGATGACCACTACCTTGTTTTCAAATGAAATATTCATGTTTTCTTTCCCCTTTATTCCTATTCAGTCACGGGAGTAAGCAAAATCTTCATTGCCCTTCCCTGCTCCAAGTCGGTAAACGCCTGTTCCCAATCCAACAGTGATCGAACCTCAAACAACGGCTCAACGTCAAGCTTGCCGCTTCCCAAAAGTGAAAGCGCAATCTCCCAACCATTATAGCTGGAGCTCATGTTGAACTGTACATCCAAAACCTTCATCATGGCTTCATTCCACGGCACCTCCACGGTAGGAGCCGCAGTCATACCGATCGCACACAAAATGCCCCGTTTTTTCAGAACACGTATGGAGGTACGAATCGCACTTCCCGCCCCTGATGCCTCTACCACAAGATCTGCACCAACGCCGGTTTCTTCCATAATAATGGATACCGCATCCTCGGTCTGCACATTAATAAAACGGTCAAAGCAGTTCAATTGCTCGGCAATTTTTAAGCGGTATGAAACATCACTTGTACAACCGCAAAGAAGTATTTTTTCCGCACCGGCAATCCTTGCCATTTGCGCGGCAATCAAAGCAATCGGTCCAACCCCCATGATGACCACCTTATCCCCGGGAGTAACCCTTGCACGCTCCAATAACTGATGCGCCACGATTGCGCAAGGCTCGGCAAGTGCGGCAGAACTAAGAGAAAGTCCCTTGGGTAACTTATGTAACAGCTTTTCGGGCATGACAAGATAGGTGGTAAAGCAACCGTCAATTCCCCAACCGATCGATCTCTTATCCGCACAGTTCTGAATATGTCCGTTACGGCAAAGATAGCATTTTCCGCAAGCCTTGTTATGAGGCTCTCCTACTACTAAATCTCCCTTTTGAAATCCTGTAACTTTAGATCCCACCTCTACGACCTCTCCGGAAAACTCGTGTCCGATGATCACAGGCGGATAATACGGAAACTGATCGTGCAAAATGTGAATGTCCGTTCCACAGATTCCACTGTATGCAACACGGATAAGCACCTCGTCCTCCTGATAAATAGGGATTGGGCGTTGCTCCAAAGCCGTATTCCCTTCTCCTTTTTCACATTTTACCAAGGCTATCATAATTTTCTCCATTAAAATTTATTATTTCTATGTTTATATAGTCTCTCATAATAATTGTATCACTACCAAAGCAATTATGCCATGATCATTCTGTCAAAAAACATAATTTTTGTATCACAATAAAAAGAGACAATAAAATTTTTTAACCGGTTTTCTTTTTTGGACAAGAGAATTGGGCAAAATGATTTTTTGTTTTGTCTCGGCGGTTAGATTTGAATTTTGGTGCATAGCTACTGCTTATCGTTTTATATAATTTAACTGCCAAACTCTCTCAACTCATCCCACCCAGAAAAGCAATTTTGGCGAAAATAAAAAGAAATCCGAAACCTTTACCATTTGGTAAAAATTTCGGATTTCCGAATTTTGAGTTCACACAACAGATTGAACCCTATGTTACGATAACCCTTTAGTTTACCGCAGGCATCTCGGTCATTCTGAGTTTAGCACAACCATAGGGATATAGATTGACTGTAAACGGTTCATCCTTCGCCTTTCTCGATTTGGGCTTCTTGGCGCAGACTGTATCATATCCAAACTCATATCCCCAATCAATATGACACATTTGTACCTCTATGGTAACAGGCGGATTTTTTGAGGAAAAATGATGAAAGCAATTGTAGCTTTGAAAATGGCAATGGCGGCTTTCACGGCTTCAACAGTTACCTTGATTGCCGCTTTTGCGACCTTGATGGTGGTTTGAAGCATTCGTTTCCGTAGTATAGCCGCCTTTTGATAGGCTTTCATACTTGCCTTTGCCGTCAGTCCCGGAGCCTTTAACAGCTTTTTGGCAGACGGCAAGGTTTTTCTTGGTTTTCGGAAACCAAGAAAAACCGTATTGGAAATGAATTGCAAATCCAATGCGGTAAAACTTATTTAGTTTTTGGTTACCATTTTGTTGGGATTCCGTCTACAAATCTCCAATAATTTCCATCCTGCAGAGGTTGTTGCTCCGAATAATAATATTTAACTGCCCAACGCACTTTCACCAATCGTTTTCAGTTGCTTTGCATTTGAAAAATCTACGTTTTGCAAAGCCTCACAGTTCCAAAACGCCAACCGAGCGATCTCGGTTACGTTCTCACCAATCACAACACATTTCAAAGAACTGCATTCTGAAAACAACTGATCCTTCACCTTTTGAAGCGCCGACGGCAAAGCACACGACTCCAAGGAGATACAATATGCAAACGCATGTTCTCCGATAGGTAGTTGTGCCATTTGCGCTCTTGACCATCAAATAAACGCCGTGTGCAGGATTGGAATTTCCTTGTGCCAATTTCAAATAGCAAGAGAACACGTAAGGTTGACCTGCCGTAAGATTAACAGTCTGCCAAATTCCCTTTTGGCTATCGGTAGAATACAAGCTCAAAAGATATGCGGCACAGTAACCGGGCATCTTTTCGGGCGGATCGTACTGAACATCTCGATAGTTTCCGGTCAAATTCGTATTCCAGCCGAATGAAACAGGATCTGTAATGCCGATATTAAAGTTGTGATTCTTCAAAAGGTTTTTACAAGTCAGGTTACCAATTTCCAGACTAGGTTCGGTATAAGGGAGAATCACACCATTGCTGCCGAATATCTGCGTCAAGCTGTTCCTTGGTATCAGCCGAATGCACCATGGTAATGAGTGCTGGGATCATGCGCTGATCACGGGATACAAGGTCATTGAGAAATTCCCTGCTCTCCTCGCGTTGGCGTTCCATATCGTATGGAACGGTAGCCGAAAAGTTATTGTTCTGATTCTGTTTTCTCTGCCAATTACTGATATTCGTTTCCAGCGCCAACAGCTTGTTTTCTCCCTGCCGTACCGCCTTATCCATGGGGATCGGCTCGGCATCAATCGAGAGCATCAGGTTACGGTCAATATCGGTTAGCTCGGCAATAAAGCTGTCTTTAATGAAATTGGCGTAATCTTTGAGATAGAGGACGCGCCCGTACCGACCGTCCATTTTGAAATGGTCGTTTCGGAACTCCATGGATTGAGGCGCAATGGCGATTTTGAAGTCGTGTCCACGCTTGGCATTGAGGATGCGGTCATAACGAAAATCGTCCTCGTTGCCTCGGTGGAAAAAGTCATAGATCATACGCAGTTTTTCTTCGTCGTTGACCTCATACAAATCCGAGCCAAGCTCTGCAAATAGGGTTCGGAACGCTCCCTCCACACGGGTAAAATAGCCCCTTGCTTCTTCCAAGGTCTTTTTCTCCACGGTTACGGTCAGATACTTGTCCTGCACAATGCCGCAGGACAGATTGGCGTTGCGTTCCAAGATCGCATTGTATTCGTTGCGATAGCGATCAAGGCGGTCGCTCATGAGGGGGATCATATTGGTCTTTTCAAATTGGCTTCTCTGTATTCTGCGGTTGTTGATCGTAATTTTGGTCGTTGCCCCCGCATCCATACTGTTGAGAATATCGGAGTATCCAAGGAGCATTCCCTCCTTGTCCTCGCCCGAAGCTACCGAGTAGGCAGATGCCCGAGCAGGTATTGATAATGCAGAAAGAGCGCATACAAGCCTTTTGCTTTGTCGCGCTTGGGCAACACAAAGTGTTCTTCCTCTTGCCGATGAAGCTGATAGTAGTTCTCGTTCAATCGGCGGCGGATGTCCTCAACGGAATATCCCTCACCAAGGCGGGCAAAGCGGAAGAACTTTTTACCTTGATTGGGACGGATACGAAAGAAGCTCCCGCGCCATTCGGTCACATAGCCAAGCTCGCCCAAGGCTTTGCAAAAGGTTCTCCAAGAATAGTTCTCCTTGATGGCTTGGTCAATATCCGCCTTGATCTGCCCTCTCATCGTGAGCTTTCCGTTTTCCTCGTCCTTGATCTCTCCAATGTGCCGCCCTCTGCCCTTGAGTTCGATCACTGACAGCTCCCATTCCCGACAAAGCGCGTCCGAGACCTCACGCATTTTTTTATAGGTCGCCTTTTGGTCGTAGTAGCGCAGACCGTCCGCAAAGGATTGGTAGCCGTGAAAACAGACGATGCCGCCCTCTTTATCCCAATTCCGTTTGGTTTCCTCAAACTGCTCCTTTGCCTGATCCGGATTTTCCTCACAGTTTATCCCCGACACATAAAATTGCTTCTCGGTTTTCATCTGATCGGCGGTGTATTGCAAGACGTTCTCCAAGGCGTGATACTCGGCGGCGCGTTCATACTGCCCGTTCCAAGTCTTGCTTGGTTTTGCAACGTAACAGATCATATGCTTTCGAAAGCGTGTAAAGCTGTGGAAGTATCTCAACCGTGATCGATGCTTTGATCTTGTCACTCACCTGTAACGCCGTTGCTTGCCGTATTGAAGCGGAGTGATCCCCTTAATCTTTTTAAAAAACTGACAAAAATAGCTTTCATTTTCAAAGCCAACACTGCTTGCAATCTCCCGTATGCTATACCCCTGCTTCAGCATAAACTGTGCCTTGCTGATTCGCAGCTCGATCAAAAATTGATGAAAGGATATGGTGGTATAATCACGGAAATCACGGTACAGCTTGGAACGGCTGATAAAAAAGTACTGCGCCACCGATTCGGCAGTCAGATTTTTTTCTTGGAAATGCTCGGTCATATAGCGCACGATACTGTTGATGTGACTCACTTGGTTATTGGTCTGCATCAGCGAACAACGATCCTTTTCCTTTAAAAGCAAATGCAGATTCATCATAAACAAAAGGCTTGCCACCGCATCGTCGTCGCGGTTGCTCAGCGCCGCTTCATTCAGTGTGCGAAATTTCTCCGTCAGATCCGGAGGAAGCAGAAAAATAATGGATGCCGAACGCCGATAGACCTCAAAATCCTTAAATTCGACGGGATGCTTATCAATCATGGCATCGTCAAAATAATAGATGTATCGATCAACGTTTACCTTGTCAAAAAAATCAGAATGATGCAAGGAGAACGGCGCAAAAAAAGCAATAAAGGGCTGATTGGGATAATGCGTTTGCCCGTTTACGGTGATCTGGGAATTGGTATGATCCAACACGACAAGCATTTCATACTGCGGATGAATGTGCATTCCCGCGTTTGCCACGGGAACGTCACCGTAGTAATCCATTGTAAATTCTTTTCTGTAATCTTCAAAGAATGGCATTTCATCCTCCTATTTGGCACAAAACAAACATTTTTGCGAGTTTGTTGGGACGTTATAAACTTGAATAATATCATTTGTTGTGTTATACTGCTATTGATAACATTATATCCTAAAAATGATAAAAAGTCAATAGGAATAAAGCACAATCTAAACAAATCAAAAAATGGGAATGGTGACATGACACAGCAAATCGAAGCATACGGAAACTTGATTATCGAATACGCAAAAAACAATTATCGCAAATGCTTTCGCGAGCCGGAGGGCTATTTGAAGCACCGCTTTATCGTACCGGGCAGCTGCTACGACAACAGTCTTTGGGATTGGGACAGCTGGTTAACTAATCTTGCCCTGCGCAAAATTACAGGGGACGAGGATATCAGCAGCTACGAGAAGGGGTGCATTTTAAATTTTCTCGACCACGTGGACGAGGTTGGAAGAACGCCAATTTACATCACGCCCGAATTTCGCGCATTGAAATCCCGTCGCTCCACAACCGAGCAGAATATCCATAAGCCCTGCCTGGCTCAGCACGCACTGTTTATATCAGAACAAAATTATGATGCTGAATGGTTGCGCAACCGTTTTGAACTCGTCGAGCGTTATCTTTCGTGGTACGATACCTACGCCTATCACGAATCGGGGCTGTACTTCTGGATCAACGACAGCGCGATTGGCGTGGATAACGACCCCTGCACCTTTTACCGCCCTGCAAACAGCTCTGCTTCTATTTATCTCAATTGCTTGATGTATCAAGAGTTGTTGGCAACCGCCAAGCTAGCCGGATTATTTGGTCTGTCAACCGAAAAATCATTTTATGAGGATAAGGCAAGCCTGCTGAAGGCTGCGATCCAAGAGCATTGCTGGGATGAACGCGACGGCTTCTTTTACAGCGTAGATATCAATCTGCTCCCCGTTGACCCCGCCCAAAAATTGCATTCGGGCTGTCCGCGTCATTGGAGTACGTTGATCCAACGAATCGGTGTGTGGTCGGGATTTTTGGCAATGTGGGCAGAGATCGCAACCCCACAGCAAGCCGAGCGCATGGTAAAGGAACACTACCGAAACGAAAAGACCTTCCACGCACCGTACGGTGTCCGTACACTTTCCAAAATGGAAAAAATGTATGCGATCATCAAATCGGGCAACCCCTCCTGTTGGCTCGGTCCGATCTGGGGAATTTCCAATTATATGGTATTTGACGGCTTGCGCAAATATGGCTACGCCGATGATGCCAAAAGGCTTGCGAAAAAGACCGTTACTCTGTTCGGTCGAGATCTTGAGGAGTGCGGAGAGTTGCATGAGTATTATGATCCCGAAAGTGGCGCCCCTATCAACAACCCAGGCTTTCAGAACTGGAACCTTCTTTCGTTAAATATGCTGGAATGGTTAAAAACACTTTAAAGCCTCTCCAAAACTGTGGGAGCAGAAGCTCCATAGAACTCGTGTACAAGCTTCGCTTGCCCGCGTCGAACTTTGCGGTTTTACTTGCGAAATGTCGGTGCCCAGCCGACAGGCAAATTCACTACGAGTATGCCAAAGGCATACGAAGTTAGGTTTAGAATATCGATCATCACGCCAAACGTATTAAGATTGTTGTTCGTCATTGTCATTCTCCGGTTTTTTTGAAAGCAGCCCCGATTGCAATAACTGCAATCGGGGCAGGTTTCATTTTATTTGATATTTTTGATCTTTGTTGCGATCAAATCGGGAATTCCCAGCTCCATAACAGCCAGGTGGCTGGAGAAGGTGTCCTTTCCGGGAACGTATACGTTCTTGATCAGATACAGACTAATGCCATCCTCCATGATGTTGACACCAATATCGGAGTAAGCAGTATCAAAAACGATATCTAGCATTGCCGAAGAGTCGGGATCGCTTGCATAGCGTGTTTTCAACAGATCAGTCTTATACAGCGGAATCAGATTCTGCTCTGAATCGTAAGCCAGTGCCTCCAACAAAATACCGATGTTTTCCAGGCGGTCCTCGGAAACTGTTTTCATCAGGCAGGCAACGTCACCGCCGGCACAGATCGAATAATATTCCTTTTGATCAGAGTTGTACTTCGGTACCGGCACGATACCAAATTCTGCCTCCATCATCTCACGTGCTCTGGGAATATCCTTCAACACGCGGAATCCAAACAGGGTGTGTTCCTCTTCAAAGAACCATTCAGGAGAGGCAAAGTTCGGGTCGTTGCTGGTATCATAGTAAATGTTATTGTCCTGATTCAAAGTCAGAATTTTTTGTAGCTTATCCAATGCGGCGGCATCCCCGGCAAGCTTGAACTGAGGGATTCCGTCCTCCCCCTTTTGAACGAACTGAATGCCGCTTCCTACCATAAGAGCGGTATAAAGGGTCTTTTTAGATGCCGAAATCCCGTAATAATCCTGGTCGTTCCAAACGTCGTCCTGGCTGACAAGAACCTCAGCACCAAGCTCATAGAGCTTTTCCAGCGTCCATGCGTTGTCGTCTACCAGATCGTACATTGTGCTGACATCGCCGAAACGGTTGGTGTAGATCTCCTTGTTGAATACCGTTGCCATGGTTCTGGAAAGCATTCCAAGACTGAACGAGCCGGATGCCGCGATCTGTTTTCCGTTGATCTTAAACATCTGCGTGACATTGGGGTTCCAATAGTTCTGCAACAGATCAACGTATTCCAGATCTGCAAAATCATGGAAATAAGCAGCGCTGTCCAAAACCCACTTGTCGTAAAACATCAAAATGTCATGCACCGGTTCGCCGCCAAGCACCCAGTTTTGAATGTTGGTATTTGTGATGTTGGTCTGCGTCGAAACGATCAGAAGGCAGTTGAAGCGCTCCTCTATATAGGCGTTACGCTCAAACATTTCTTCATAAAGAACATTACCCAAATAGCTGCCCTCGGGCGCAATGGTGGTTTCCGCCCAAGTAAACCAATCGTTGTCATAGGTCATGATATTCAGCTCAAAGCCGTTCATATCGACGTTTGGCAAACCATCCTCATGAAGCCGTTCACCGGTTTCGGCCGGATCGGTTTCGGCAGGCGTTTCCGCATCGTCCTTACAAGCAGCAAACGTCAGAAGCATCGTGCAAAGCAACAACAGGATTGCAATTGTTTTTTTCATTTGATTTTCTCCTTGGTTGCCGCCCTCCGCTATAAAGCGGAGAGCGGATGAGTAAAAATATCAGTTCTTCTTTTTGCAAACCGTTACGGCAGCACCGAGAATGCTCAGTACTGCGATCGCGACAACCGATGCGGAGGACTTACAGCCGCCCTCTTCCTCTGCGGGAGCTTGGGTGGTGGGAGCCTCGGTTACGGGAGCGTTGGTTTCGGGAGCATCCGTTTCGGGTGCTTCGGTTTCGTCGCCACCGTCATCGGGCGTTTCATTGCCACCGGGGGTGGTGCCGGGATCGGAGGGTGTGGAAGGCGTGGAGGGTTCGGAAGGAACTGCGGGTGCGGGCATTGTGGAAAGCTCAAACATCAGGTTGTCGTCCAAAGCTTTCACGATTGCCTTGTAGTTCTCCTGTGCCTTCATGTTATCGGCAGTGTCGTTAGAAATACCCGTGGTAAACGTAGCAGCGTTACCAACCATAGCAGCAAGATTGGTGATACCAACGTTGCCCTCGGAGCTGAACAGACCGTACTGGGGATTTCCAAGCACGACAAGACCGCGGTAACCGACGATCTGACCAACAGTCATGCACTCCAGCGCGCCAAAGTTATAGTTGTTTTTGAGAATACGAGCTTCCAGGAGGTTGTTGCTTCCGTAGGTCTGACCCACGATACCGCCTGCCGCACAGTCAAGCTCCGCAGCGGAAAGGTTCTTCACGGTTGCGTTGTTGATACAGCCCTCAACGGTAGCGGTCAGAACCGTTCCCCAAGGATTGATCTCACCCACAACACCGCCTGCACAGGTATAGAAATCGCCGTATTTGCCCGTGTAATCGGCAACGGTAACGGCACCGTTGTTGACGCAGTTCTTCACAAGACCAACCGCGCCGCCCACAACACCGCCTGCATACGCCTTGTTGGAGCCGTGATTGCCGTCGCTGGCAAACTTCAAGGATTGTTCATTGGTAACAGTTGCGTTGTTTTCACAATACTCAACCGTGTGACCCGACCAACCAACGATACCGCCAAGCTTCAGGTCGCCGTTGTGAGCGCCGTTTGCGATCACCTTTACGTCAGATGCGGTTACGCAACCGCTGACAAGTCCTGCATCGTTCTGCTTCAGAGCGCCCACAATACCGCCTACGTTGCAGCTGTAGCTGGTGGTAATGGTAGCGTTTGCAATGCGCAAATTCTTTACAGTACCCTTGGAAACAGCCGAAATAAAGCCTGCCGAGGTCTGTCCGTAGGTTTCGTCTGCGGTAATGGTAAAGTTGGAAACGGTGTGTCCGTTACCGTCAAACACGCCTGCAAAGGGATCGTCGTAGGTACCGTTGGGAGTCCAAGCAACGCCGCCAAGGTCAATATCTGCGGTCAGCTTGTATTCTGCCGACATATCCGTTACCTTGGTTTTCAGATCCTCGGCGGTGGCGATCTCAATCACGCCTTCCTCCTCGATCTCGCCCTTGAGCGCGTTTTCAAGCTTGGTGTTGATATCCGTGTATTCTGCCTTTGCCTTCAGGGTAGCCTCAGCCGCCAGCTCACCAATGCCTGCTGCGGCGCCGCCCTCAAGACCAAAGTTTCCACTTGCAGTAGGTTCGGTAGCATTGTTTTGGCAAGCCACGATCTGACCTACCTTACCGCCGTTGCCGACAGTAATTGCACCGAGGTTGAAGTTGTTGTTCAGTGTTGCGGTCTTATCCTTGGAAACGCAAGCAACAATACCTGCCGCGCCGTTGGTAGCCGTAATATCGCCGTTGTTGATGCAATTCTCAACCTTGAGAAGCGTACCGCCGCCCCATGTAACCGTGGTGCCTGCAATACCGCCCGCGTAGGCTTCGCCGCTCTCAGCGGTAACGCTAATATCACCGTTGTTCACGCAGTATTTTACACTGCCAAGTCCCTGTGCAACGATACCTGCAACGTAGCAAGCGTTTTTGTAGTTGCCTGCTGCCGCGTTTGCGGTTGCGGTGATGGTGACATTGGATTTGCAGTATTCGATCACGCTATCGGAGCCTGCATAGGACGTGATGCCGCCCCATCTCATTCTGGCACCGCATGCCGCAGAGGTCATCGTGATCGTGCCCGAGGTTTCGCAGGCAGAGATCGTTGCGCCGTTACCGATCTGGTGTGCAACCACGCCAACGTCCTTGACGCTGCCGGGGAGAGTAATGTTGACATTGGTCATCTTCAGATTTTTCACGGTGCCGTTTACGACCTTAAACAAGCCGACTACGCTGCCCGCATCGGTTGCCTGAGTAAAGGTCATGCCGGAAATGGTTTTGCCGTTGCCGTCAAAGGTGCCGGCAAAGTCGCCAATGGGAGTCCACTCAGAGCCGCTGATATCGATATCGGCGGTGAGCTTGTAGTTGCCGTTGAGAGGGTAATTTGCATCAACGCCGATCTTTTTCAGATCAGCGGCATTACCGATCTCGATAACAGCGGTGGCTGTGGCACCGTCCTCAGCAGCGACAACAGGGATCGCGCCGAACAGAGTGCCAACGATGCTGAGGATCAGCATCATGGAAATGACGAACGTGCTTCTTTTTTTCATGTTTTTTTCTCCTTTATATAAATTTTTTTGGGGGAACAAAATGAAAGATGTGGGATTACCAAGTCCAAACGCCTTCTTCGCCCTCAACGCCAAAGCCCGTGTAGGTGGTGGAAAGCGAAACGACGGTTTGAATATATTCCTCTTTTGAGAACAGGATCATATCAACTTCGGGATTGATGTACTTTTTCATTGCTGTTTCCTCCTTTATCAGGCTGCCGCCTCAGGCATGTCTGCCGAGGGGATATTGTTGGAGTTGACCGTAAAGGTTTGTACCGTATTGATGTGCTTACCGTTTGCGTCGGTGTAGAAGGTGGTAACGGTAAAGGTAATGTCACCTACGTTTGTAGGAAGATTCTTGCAAGCAAGCACAAAAATGTAATCGCCGCCAAGCTCCTTTGCAGTGTAAGCAACGGTTGCCCCCGTGCCGTCCTCTGCGCTGATGCCCGTGTAAAGCGTGACGATATCAAAGGTCTGCTCGGTTTTGGTTACGTCACTATAGGTTGCGCTTACGGTAAAGCCGACGTTGGTCAGAGTTTCGTAGTTGCCATCAACGGTTGCAACCAGACGGAGATCAAAAGTGACGCCCGTTGCCTTGGTGGTTTGATACCCGACGGCTTGAGTGCTGTGCGTGGGCTGTTTCTTCAACAAGTTTTCCTTGGTATCGGTTGTACCCCAATTGCTATTATCTGCCTCGTCTTTGCCAACAAGTTTGCCGTTGCCGGTAATGCCGTAGTTTTCGCTCGCCGTGGGATTCTTCTCATAATAGCCTAAAATCTGCCCTGCATATTCGCTCGATGCGATCATGCCAAAGTTAAAATTGTTGTTCAGAGTTGCCGTTGTGTTGGTGCTGATATATCCAAGGATACCGCCTGCACCTACGGAAGGTTTGTTAGAATTTTCATTGGTGTACGTTGCAGAAATGTTTCCGTTGTTGACGCAATTTTGTACAGTGACTGCAAAGTTAGCATCACTGCCCCAAGTAACGTTTGTTCCGCAAATACCACCTGCGTAGGCAGGGTAGGTACCCGTGGAAGTTACCGTCACCGTGCCGTTATTTACACAGTATGCAACACTGCTTACACTCTGTCCCACAATTCCACCAACATAGCACCATGCTCCAGCTCCGCTGTTAGCATTATTACTTGTGACCGTGATCGCAAGGTTGCTTTCACAGTATTCAACTTTGTCTTGTGCGTAGCCGAGAATTCCACCGATTCTCGTTCTGCCGTTTTGTGTTGTCGCGGTTTGAGTTACCGTGATCGTACCACTTACCTTACAATTGGAAATGGAGGCAGTGTCGGTACTACCGCCCGCAATTGCTCCAACGTCCAATCTTACCTTTGAGCTCGATGCTTCAGTTGTTGCTTCGATATCCACGTTAGTCAAGGTCAAATTCTTCACCGTGGCGGTACCGCTCAGGGTTGCAAACAGACCAATTTGCGGATCCGAGTTGGTATTTGTGTATGTTTTGGTGATTTGAAGTCCCGAAATCGTGTAGCCGTTTCCGTCAAACATACCGGTAAATTTGGGGAGCGGGCTCCATTCTCCGGAAAGTGTGACGTTTGTCACCAACTTGTAGTTACCGTCTGCGGGATAATTGGTATCAGTACCACCGATCTTTTTCAGTTCCTCGGCACTTTCGATTTCGATTATGTCCGTCGTCGTAGCATCATCGGCAAACGCCACAACACCGGCGAAGAGGTTTATGACAGTTGCTAAAATAACCGTCATGCTAACGAGTAACAAACTTTTTCGGGAAAACTTGTTTTTCATTGTTTTCATCCTCCGTTTTTAATTTTTATTTAGAAAGGGCAGTTTGCGGACCCTTTTCTACAGTTTCAGCGGCACCGTGTGCCAAGGGAAAAAGTACGCAAAAACGTTGAAGGGTTACGGTTGCAAATTCAGTTCCCACTCGCCGCTCATAACGTAAGGCTTCATATACATGGTGAGCTGAGGCGGCTCCACGCCTCCGAGCCATTCGGTTTCCATGCCCTCCATTTTGATCTTTCCGTCCTTCGTGACGGTGATGATCGCGTTGAGTGCATCACGGAAATACCAACACGATGCGGCGCGCTCCGCAGTATTGAGCGGAACATTGTCAAAGCGCATCCCGCCGTCCTCGCCGTATCCCGCAAATATGTCGTAGGTCATGTCCTCGGGGTAATGCGGAGGCAGATCGCGGATAGCGTAATTTTCGGCGGCACAGCGCGAGGTGTTCATCTGCAAATAAAACACGCCGTCCTCAATTTTAATATTGTGCGTGTGCCAATGCCCGTTGATTGCCATGAGTACCGTTCCGCGACGAACAGCGTTGACACGGCGGAAGATCTCGCGCACCACCTCGGAATCGGGACTGTTCTTCCCCAACGTGGAAAAACCCTCGTGGGACACCACGATACAGGGCATTGCTCGCTCCGCCGCATCGCTCAGTACGCGCTCCAACCACGCAAGCTGTGTAGGAGCTAAGGAATTTACCCTTTCGTTCCCTTCGGGCGCGCCCCAGCTACCGGGGAGATTATGCTCCCACGCTTCCCTTTCCGCGCTCCACGAATAGTTGGAATCCAGACAGACCACGCGAAAGCCGTTTGCCTCGAAATAATAGTAGGCAATGCTTCCGTCCTCAGCAAAGGAACCGTCCTCGGTTCCCCAAATCACACTTTGATCGTTCGTCAGCAGTGGCGTGATTAACTTCATATTGTTGCTTTGATCGCGTCGGTGCCACTCCATGTCATGATTTCCGTAAATGCCGTATACGGGCAAGCCGTAACGGTTGTTTAAGTACACGTCATCCAATTCGGGAGAGTCGATCCGATTCTGGCAAAAATCACCGGCTTGGATCACGAGGTCAACCTCCGAGGCGGCAGCGCGGTCAAGGATGGCTTGCAGGTCGCCCAAGGTATTGATGTAATGTCCTCTGAGATAATGAAAATCCGAGAACAGGCTGAATTTTAAAGTGCCGTTTTTTCGGTTGCTCATCACGCGCCTCAATACAGCTGCAATTCAAACACGCCGCTATCCACCTTGGGCTCCATGCCGGATGCCTTCCACGAAGGTGCGATCCCATCGATCCATTCGCTTTCGCTTCCCTCAATGGTGATCTTACCCG
>JAGANE010000294.1 GCA_017624395.1 Clostridia bacterium | reverse complement strand
TCGTATCTGCCCGATTTGAGATGTCCTACGTTGATCACGGTGTCGATCTCGTCCGCGCCGTTTTCTATGGCGTTGCGGCATTCAAACAGCTTGGTCGCGGTTGTGGAGTAGCCGTTGGGAAAGCCGATGACCGTACAGATTTTCAATCGCTTGCCAACGTACTCCTTGGCTTCCTTGACGTAGGCGGCGGGAATACAGACCGAGGCGGTGGAAAATCGGATTCCGTCATCACATACCGCGCGGATCTCCTCCCACGTGGCAGTTTGCGAGAGCAGGGTGTGATCACATTTTGCAAGAATTTCGGAAAGTTTCATGTTTGTTACCTCTTTTCATAATCGTTGTCCGTCCGATGCTCCCGACGAAACTCGGAGGGCGTTTGTCCCGACATTTTTTTAAAGAATCGGGTAAAATAGTGAATACTTTCAAAGTTGAGTGCTTCGGCAATTCCCGTAAAGCTGTCTTGGGTTTCAATAATCTTTTTCTTTGCCTTTTCCAGCTTTTTGTCGTTGATGTACTCCACCAGCGTTTTGCCCGTGGCTTTTTTAAACTCTCTGCAAAGCGTGGCACGGTTGGTGCGAAACAAAAAGGCAAGCTCCTCGATCGTTGTTTTTTGCAGATAGTTGACGTCCACATAGTGGATGATCTCGCCAATGGCGGTGGACGCCTCCTCTACTTCGTTTGCATGCTCGGAATAGCCCTGCTCGCGTACCAATCCGATCAAAAAATACTCCAGCAAAAGCTCCAGCATCTGCTCGGAGCCGTAGGGCTGGTGCTTTTTCTTTTTCATATTATAGGTGGGAATGTTGTAGGGCGGGGCAAAGACGTTTCGTCCCTCCTTGACGATCTCCGCCAGCTTACGGACGGCGGCAGGCTCCAGCGTGAGGGGGGCGGCGGAAAAGCGGTCGATCACGTCGGAGCTGCACTCAAAGCCGATGATGATAACGGTTGGCTGCTCGTCGGCACTGCATCTGAGCGAGTGTACCGTGTTTTGACGGTGGATGATGACCTGATCCTTTTGCAACACTCCCGTGTAATCCTCCGAGGCAATATGCAGCTTTCCCGAGTTGACAAAGACCAGCTCGTAAAACGGATGCCTTTCATCCTCCGTTGTAAAGTCGTTGTCAAAATCAAAGAAATGAAGATTGACGATGCCCGTTACGGATATTTCACGGTTTAATTTTTTGCTTACGTATTCCATACCTTTATTTTACCACGTTTTTGTTTGCTTGTCAATAAAAACGTTTACGAAAGTGCAAAAAACTTTGACGATTTTGTAAATACAAGCGGTTGAAAAAAATGTATAATGATATTAACTCTAAAAATAAATAAAACGGAGAAAAATCATGAACAGAGTATGTATCCCCGATTGGGAGTATCAGGAAAGAATCCAAAAGGCAGCAAAGCTTTTGCGCGAGCGCGGACTTGACGTGATGCTGGTAGCCTCCACCGAGAGCGACTATGCAAACGCAAGATATTTTTCGGGCTTCTGGCCCTTGTTTGAGAGAGCAGGCGTTGCCATCAGCGCAAACGGTGACGCAGCACTTTTGGTAGGTCCCGAGTCCGCAGTGTTCGGTAAGGATTTTGGTAAGATCGAAAAGGTATTCGTTCTGCGCGAGTTCCGCGAGTCTGCCGACCCCTCTTATCCCGAGCTGCAGGCAAGCACCTTTAACGACGTATTCAAGGCAATCGGCGTTACGGGTGAGCATATCAAGATCGGACTTGGAAGCTACGTAGAATGCACCCTGCCGATCTACGAGGGACTCAAGGATGCATATCCCAAGGCAGAGATCGTCAGATGCAACGACATCATGGTATCCCTGCGCAAGATCAAGAGCGCCAATGAGCTTGCTTGTATCCGCGAGGGCTTCCGTATCATCGAGCTTGCTACCGACGAGGTCATCAAGAACCTCAAGCCCGGCGTGACCGAGCTGCAGATGGTTGGTGTGGCACAGCGCGTGATCTATGAGAACGGTGCAGAGTACGAGGGACTTCCCATGTACGTTTTCAGTGAGGAAAGCACCCGTCACGCCATCAGCCGTTCCCGTTACAGAGAGATCAAGAAGGGCGACATCGTTCAGCTCAATCTGTCCGCAAAGATCGACGGTTATTCTCCCTCTATCGGTCTGCCCGTGATCATGGGTAAGCTGGAGGGTGAGCGCCGCGCGCTGGTTGAGTTCTGCCGTCAGATGCATGAGTGGACGGGCGAGCAGATGAAGGCGGGCGTAATGGCAAGCGACATTGCCAAGGGCTTTTTGCAGCAGTACAAGGATGCGGGCTACGAAAAGAACTACGTTTACGGCCCCTGTCATGGTACGGGTATGATCGAGGTTGAGGCTCCTTGGATGGAGACCAGCACCGATTATCTCTTGGAGGAAAACATGACCTTCCAGATCGATACCTTTATCTCCGGACCCACCTTCGGTTGCCGTTGGGAGAAGGGCGTTGCCGTGAAGAAGGACGGAATTGAAAGCTACACCGACTACCTCAAGAAGGGCATCATAGAATTGGAGTTCTGATATGGAAGTATGCGGAAAGAAAAATTGGATCATTCCCGACTGTGAGCTTCCTCCCGAGGGTGAGGGCGAATTGAAGGGACATGAAAGCGTGATCGTGGTCAACGATACCAACGAGGTCGCGCATATCAAGGTCAAGCTGTTTTTCACCGATAGAGATCCTTACACCGATATTGAATGGACGGTAGAGCCGCAGCGCGTCAGATGCTTCCGTATGAATCAGCCTGCGGATATGTCGGGCTACGTGGTGGAAAAGGAGCTGCAGTATGCGATGAAGCTGGAAAGCTCGACCGAGATCGTGGTACAGTACGGCAGACTTGACAACCGTCAGGTCAATCTTGCATATTATACGACGCTGGCTTATTGAGCCGCGCTATGAGGTGATATTATGATTTTGGATCATTCTTTTCCGAGAGAGGCGGAGCGCGTGCAAAAGGAGCGTATTCCGCTGGTCATTCCCGCGGGCACTGTGGAGTATCACGGCCCTCATTGCTCTTACGGCTGTGATACGCTGGTAGCCGAGGGCTTGGTGAAAAAGCTGATGGAAAAAAAGGAGCTGATGCTGGCTCCCACCATCAGCTACAGCCCGTCGAGCTATGCTGTAGGAGACGACAAGAGCGGAACGGTGCACGTAGAGGAAAAGGCTTTTGAAAATTACGTGTATTACGTATTTATGAGCTTGCTTTCGGCAGGATACCGCAATATTTACGTGGTGATCCACCATCAGTTTGAGCAGGAGAGCGAGATGCCCATGACGCTTTGTTACCGTATGGCGGCAAAGCGTGCAACGATGGCGTATCTGGAAAAAACGCTTGGACAGGGCTGGTGGGGCAGTGAAAGCTATGCCAACTATTACGATGAGCTGGAGGGAGACAACAATCCTTTCCAATGGATCAAGGTCATTCCCACTATGAGTACCGCGGTGCAGAATGCAACGGGATATGATCATGCAGGCGAATTTGAATGCTCGATCATGATGGCGCTGTATCCCGACT
>JAGANE010000293.1 GCA_017624395.1 Clostridia bacterium | reverse complement strand
GAGAAAATGATGCCGAACACGCATGGCACATGGCAATGATGATTTATTTGCTGAAGGAGTATGCCAACTCTGCAAAATCGACCTGCATCTAAATCAGCCACACACGGTTTTGCATCTAAATCGGACACACGTCACAAAAATCCGAAAGCCGAAGGCTTGGATTCTGAAGGACAGTTTTTACAATAATTTAACCGAAAAAAACGGTTACAGCCAGAGGCTCCCTTGTGCAACGGCCCAGGCCGGCTTCTCTTGCCCTCCGGGCAATTCACCTTCAGGGAGCTGTCAGCGAAGCTGACTGAGGGCTTGTTTTTGGTGGTATTTTAGCTATTACAATCCCTCCGTCACGGCGCTGCCGTGCCACCTCCCTTTACACAAGGGAGGCTTTTTGTTTGCCTGTGGGTGCGCACTTACTCACCACCAACGGCGGTAGTGCTAATGCAAAAAGCCGATACGGAAATAAATCCATATCGGCTTTTGACTGTCTTTCGGAATCCGAAGTGTTATCAACTGGCATGTGTTTTTGCTTTTCGCACGACAGGTGAATCCATGCGAAATATGCGTTATTGATTTGAGCTGCGCTTTCTATTATAATAAAGGTGTCAGGTGCTTGGCGTAAGAATTTTTTTGAAAGAGAGCGAACTATATGGATATTGGAAGTAAAATCAAGTTGCTACGTCAGAAAATCGGAGCAACGCAAGAGCAACTCGGCGATCAATTGGGTGTCAGTGCGCAATCCATCTCCAAATGGGAAACGGGTGTCACCATGCCGGATATCACGCTGTTGCCGCTTTTGTCAAGTGAACTCGGTGTTACCATCGACGAGCTTTTTGACCTGACCATCGATCAAAAGCTACAGCGAATCGAAACCAGACTGGACGTTGAAGAGCATCTTTCCGACGATACGTTTCATGACTGTGAAGGCATTTTGAAAATACAGCTGGATGAATTTGAGGACAGGAGAAGAATTTTGTCCTTGCTGGCGCGGCTTTATCATCACCGTGCAGAATCCTATCTCAGCAAGGTAAGTAAATACGCCCGTGAAGCGATCTTGCTCGCCCCCGAAATCAAGGATTGCCAATGGCTACTGCAAAAATCCGACGGCGCAAATTCGTGGGATTGGAATTGCTCAAATCATACAGACGCGATTGATTTTTACAAAAAAGTGATAGAAAGTGATGCCTCCACCCCTAAATCCCCCCTGCCTTACTATGAGATCATGGATAATCTGATTGCCGATCATCGAACAAAAGAGGCGGAGGAATACTTGAATCAATGCGCGGAGCTGCCCGCCCACAGACCGTTCCTGATTCCCGTATATAAGGCGTATATTGCGCTTGCAGAATACGATGCAAAAAAAGCGGACGGTATTATGGAATCTGCTTTGACGGAGTTTTCGGATCACGCAGGTTTTCTCTTTGAGACGGCCCAGTACTATGCCCGCAAGTGCGAATATGAGAAAGCGATCGCATATTACGAACAGTCATGGGAAGCGGAACGCAACCAAAAGCCAAGATTCACAGACGCTTTGGAGGGTATTGCAACCATATATAGAATCATGAATAACCCGGATAAAGCGCTTGAAACCTACGATCGATGGATCGCATGCCTCAAAGACGAGTGGGGCTATAAGGATGACGATGCCGCCGTAATGGACGTGGAGCGGAAAAAGAAATCGTTGATCAAGTGACTCGTGGATTTGGAATGATCGAACAAAAAGCACTTGCAATTGCAAGTGCTTTTTTGCCCGTTTTATTTTTCCTTCATAATAAAGTCGATCATATCGGCGATGCGGTTGCATTGGTATTTCGCCGCCTCCTTGACCTCGTCCTTGGCGTTTGACACGGCAAAGCCGCAGAACTCACGAATCATGGCGATGTCATTCATGTTGTCTCCAACCGTATAGATCTCGGGGTGGTCAAACCGCTTGGCGTATTCGTATATGCCGGTCACCTTGGAGGTGTGGGCGGGAGGCATATCCACCGCCCGACCGTTTCGGTGGGCGCTGATCCTGTCACCGTAATTTTCATTTACGTAGCGGACGTAGGCCTCGGCGTTTTCCTCGGTCTCAAAGCCCGTATTTGCATGGGTAAATTCCTTCAGCGCGTGGAGCTGCATGGGAATTTTACCCTTTACGTCAATACTGGCCTTCAAAAGCACGTCCCCGACGGAGAAGCAGTATGCCTTCAGCTCCATGGCCTTCTCTATGATATCATAAAAGAAGGGGCCCACCTCACCCTTTTTCTGATAAATGAGCGCACCCTCCTCATCGCGGATCACGCCGCCCGTACAGCAGATCAGGTAATCGAACGCAAGGCCGCCCTCGGGCTTAATCCATTGAGCGGCATCCACGTCCCGACCGGTCACAATTCCGAATTTGTTGCCCGCCGTGCGAAACCGATGGATCGCCAGCTTGTCCTCCTCGCTGACTTTTCCGTTGTAGCTGAGGGTTCCGTCAAAATCCGTTGCAATAATTTTCATAATGATCTCCGTTTCTACGCATAATGCCTCGTTTGCCTTTATTATACCACACACCAAAGGATTCCGCAACGCGATCGGCAAAATTGCCCATTGAGCTTTTTCAAAAGACCCGATAAGATTCCGGGAATTTACGGTGAGATTGGTAAAACTTCTTGAAATTTTCGGTAGAATGCTCTACAATGAGGATAGGACAGAATTTTGTTCCTGCCGCAGGCTGGAACGGAGGGAAAATATGAAAAAAGCGATACTTATTCTGCTGGTGCTGGCATCTGTTTTAGGCATGGCGGCATGCGGGCAAACGGTGATCAAATGCTATTGGTGTGGGGAAACAAGCCCGGAGGATGCACGTTTTTGTGCCTCTTGCGGCGAGCCCTTTACGCGTGAGAATGGCACCACTCCAGCGGGAACGACACCCGCTGTCACGACTCCGGCCG
>JAGANE010000292.1 GCA_017624395.1 Clostridia bacterium | reverse complement strand
CCTTATCATTGTAGAGCGTCATAAACTGTACTGGCGCGCCGTAGTGATCGTCATGTCCGTGCGTGATGATCCATCCTTCGATCACAAGCTTTCCGTCTGCGCGTTGATTGTTTGCCGTCAGATAATTGTAGAGCTTGACAGCATCGTTTGCGTTGTAGCCGCCGTCGTAGATCAGATAGCTCCCGTCGGCAAGCGTAAAGATCAACCCCATGCCGTTGTCCTGTGCCGGCTGGTTCTCATAGTCCATGTTCAAGACAGCAAGCTTGGGATCAACTGTACCGCTAACCGACTGTTCAACAAAATTCTCAGGCAGACGCGCGTCCTCAATGCGGGAAGCAATTACGCGCGTTGTACCGTTTACGGCGTATAGATAGATCATATATTGCTCGTTCGTATATGCGCGGTACACGTTCTCACCGATCTCGTTACTTGCTACGGACGTGTAACCGCTAAGCTTTGCCGAAAGGGTATCAATTGAAGCATTAGTAGCGATCTCCACGTTTCCGTTCGCCAAATCGGTCACGGGGGTAGAGGCGTCCAATCCCAACTCAGAAAGAATCAATGCTCCAAGTTCGGCGGCGCACGTTCCGAGCGCTTTCGTTTCTCCCGAGAAGCCGTATACACGAACATCCTCATTGGTATCTACAAACGGGACGGCGGAAAAAGTGTGTTCTTCACCGCTTGGCACGCCCGTGATAACGATTGCCATAAAATATCCGTTTGCATAGCCGTAATCATTCACAGCCAATGCGCTTGCGCTGTCGCCAAGCTTTTCATTTATGGACTCATAGACGTGCGTTGCCGCAAGCTCCACGGGTGCGCCACCGTCCATACTAATCAGCATTCCTGCGCCCCGATAGTCGGTACCGTTGATATACGCGCAAAAACGAACGTTGTATGTCGCATCGTTGTTTTTGCGGAGCTGATAACCCAGCATGGAGACCGACGCATCACGATGCGCGCCACCCGTAGGAAGAATGATACCGTCGGTAACCGTCCAATCTCCTGTCAGGTCAAGCTCGGAAATTTCCGTATCGGTAATGTCCGAAAGCTGATCCTTTGTTACGCTGATGATATTTGAGGTTGACGTCTTTTTATCAAAAGAAACGTTCGTGTCTTCAACCAAATAGCAATCGATCGCTTCCAGTGTTTTTCCGTCAGCCAGATTGACTGCGTTGACGTCGGTACTCGCAATTGCCGTGGTAAAGCATTCCTTCATGATCACGTTTTGCTCGGCGTAACCAACGAAAGCACCCGTGTTGGATGTTATCCCAGCCGATGTTACCACGCAACGGACCGCTTTGGTAACGACCTTACTTTGCCCTACCAAGCCGCCGCTGTTGGCAGTGCCGCTAACGGTGGCGGCGACTACACAATCCAACAGATTCATATCTTGCTTATTGTTAGTAAGTGATCTTACCCCGACCAATCCGCCGACCTGCTCGGTTCCTTGGATCGAGCCATTGACGTTGCAGCCTTCAACCGTTAATGCGCCGTAGGTATTTCCAAGAATACCGCCCGTTTGTGCTTTTCCGCTCACCGTTCCGTCAAAGCTGCAATGAGAAACCGTTACGTCGGCAACCCCGACCGCACCGATCAAGCCCCCCGCGCCCTTGTTGGTACAGGTAAGCTCTGCATTTTGAAGATGTACGTTTTGTACGGTCAGCGATCCCGAATTGTGATAGCCG
Organism: Clostridia bacterium; assembly: GCA_017624395.1. Taxonomy (GTDB): domain Bacteria; phylum Bacillota; class Clostridia; order Oscillospirales; family CAG-272; genus UMGS1865. The sequence continues at coordinate 5,312 of JAGANE010000292.1, read as the reverse complement.
ATCAAGCCACCCAAAAACTTTGTGGTGCAATTTTGGGTGATCTTGATATTGTCAAACGTCAGATTGCGAATGATCGCTCCTGCATCAGTTTTGGGAATAAAGCCGAAATCCGCCGTTGCCGAGTTGGTTGACGTGAGATTGCTGATCTTATGACCGTTCCCGTCAAGCGTTCCCGTAAAAGCCGTGCCCGTGGGACTCCACGTTTGTCCGCTCATATCAATATCGGCGGTCAGTTTTACGGTTTTGCCACTGTAAGAGCCAAAATTTTTACCAAAGGAGATCAGCTCGGCTGTCGTTCCGATCTCCACCACATCCCCCTCCGCACCGGCGGTAAAGCATAGCGGCAGGGCGAGCGTAAACAGCATACATATTGTCAGAATGACCGAAATCAATCGTTTCATCGTTTCACCTCATTATTTCGTCAGGTCGATCTCCTTCACGTAGCCGTCAGCCACGTAAACGTCCTTGACGTGTAATTCATTGAGCAGATAATAGTTAGGAGCGGGAATATTGTGCGGAGGCCAGCTTGCCAGCTTGCGCTCCTCAAACTTGTTTTGCGCGGTGCAATAGATCACTGCCGTGGGATCGATCAGCGCGTACAACGCCTTGGTTCCGCCACTGTCGCCGTGATGCGGCACCTGAAAGACGTCACTCTTGAGATACGAGCCAAAATTTTTGACCAGAATATCCGACGGGAAGGTTTGCTGAATGTCCCCCGTGATCAGCACGGTCTTGCCTCCCACCGTCACGCGGGATACCACACTCGCGTCATTAAGACTGTTGATTGCCTTCGGCATTCTGTCCTCGTGCGTGTAAAGCACCTCAACAACGGCGTTTTGAATCTGAATTTTCATTCCCGTATGAGGTGTCGCAAGTGTACAACCGTCAAATTTACGCTTTAAGGTGTTGCCGAGCGTCAGCATTGTGTCGGTTTCAGTTGCCCAAATAACGGGATTGAAATAGAAGGTCTTTACAGTCACCTTCGAGCTGTAAAGTGACGAAAACTGCTCCAATGCACCGTAATGATCCTCATGTCCGTGCGTCACGAACCACCCTGCGATCACGATTTTTCCGTCGGTACGCTTGTTGTTATCCTTTAAATAGTTATACAGCGTTTTGGCATCGTTAGCATTGTAGCCGCTATCGTAGATCAGATAACTGCCGTCGTCCAGCGTAAAGACCAAGCCCATACCGTTATCCTTGGATGATTGACTGTTGTAATCCATGTTGATCACCGCCAATTTTGCAGGAACCGTTCCGTTGTCAGAAGCAGCCTTAAACTCGGGCTGACGCGCGTTTGTCAGCGTTGCACCGATCATGCGGATCATATTCTCTGCGGCGGTATAATAAAAGTAAACTGCGTACTGACCGTTTTTGTATGCGCGGTAAAGATTGGAGCCGATGGTATTTTCCATCGTTTTGGTATACCCCTTCTGCTCCAGCTTGGTAGCGTAAGCGTTGAAAGCCTCCGGTGTTCCGTTGTTGGCAAGCACCAGAATGTTGTTGTTGGCAAGTGTATACGCATCGGTAGAATCCGCAAGCTTTTCCACATTCACGTCAAAGTTTTTCTTGACGTTGATCACGGGAGCTTTGATCTGCAAGGAAATCGATTTTTTTCCGTTCGCTTCGGTTACGTTTTCCTCCAACAGATCGTAAAAATCGTCCATTGCGGCGCTCAGCGTTTCGGATGTCCAGCCCAAAATGCAAATCCTTTCCCCTGCGGCATAATAGCCGTACTCGCCGTAGCCAACGGCTTTTGCAAAGTCGTCCGCCTCGGGAACCGTGGAGTTGCCGATAAAGATCAACTTGCTCTCGCTCTCCTTGGTCGAGTAATAGCGATCGCTCATAACGGTCACGCTCTTGTCTCCCACAAGCTCCTTGAATTGATCGGCAAGCTCGTACGCCGCGTCCGAGCACCAAGAACCGCTCCTGCGCGAATATAGGATGGTATACGGCGTATCCCCGTCAACCGCGATGTTGAGAACGGTGTCGTTGTTGGTTGGCAACTGAATTGGCTCTTCCTCCGATAAACTTTCACTCTCGGTTTCGGGAGCCTCCGTTTCAATCGCTCCGCTGTCGGTCGTGCCGTTCGGCTTGGAAACACCCGAATCACACGAGATCATAACGGAGGTAACGGTCAAACACAACGCCAATAAAAGTGCAAGCCGTGCCAAAATATTTTTCATAATCAAACCTTTCTTTCTTTTGAGGATTGTCGGAAGCTTGACGGATTTTTACCCGTGTGCTTCTTAATAAAGGAATAAAAATAAATTTCGTTATTCAAGCCGCAAAGCTCCGCGAGCTTGGAGACAGGGTAATCGGTGTTTCGCAGCATATCCAGCGCATAGTTGAGACGCACCCTTACCACCAGCTCGTGCAAATTTTGACCGCAATAATTTTTCACGTCGCGATCAAGCTTGCTGCGGCTGATGTTAAATTGTTTTGCAATGGAAACGGCGTTCAGATCCCCACTCAAATTTTCATAAATATATTTTAAAACGTCGGCAACGTAAGAGTTTTCAGGAGAATATGGAAAAGATAGCTTTTCCGGCTTTAGGCGTTCGAGCGTAGCAAAAAAGCCGCTCATCATGCTCACACATTCCGTGTGCGACAAGCGCTTGGATTCCTTTCGCGCAAACACGTTGCGCTCTCCGTGGCAATCGATCAAAGAGAGCCAACACTGTAGCTCCTTTGCCTGCGCGTCGTTCAGCAAAAAGACCGTGTTGCCATAATGACGAATATCCAACTGTGCTTTCTGGAAGAACGTTTTGCGAAAATAGATCACGTAGCGGTCATAATCCGTACAGTCGTATACGTTCATATCGTGTACCGAAAAAGGCGCGTTGATAGCAATACAAGGCTGATTGCTTGAAAATTCGTGTCCGTTGATGTGCATGACCTGTGAAGCATGCGAAAGGCAAAAATAGATCTCCCAAAAGGTATGCATTTCGGAATGCTTCATTTTACCGCCGTGATTGGAGGTTTCGCGGTAAGCGTAAAAATCAAGCTCTTTGTTCAAATCAAAATTAAAGTATTTCATAGAGAATCTCCTTTTATTTTATGATATCTCTATTATATCAAACTTTTTTTGTAAAGTCAAAAGCAATGGGAATAAAAAGCAAAAAACGACCACACTCTATTTAATATTTTGCTTAACGGCTATGATGATACCAAAGGGCGGTTGAACTGCCGGCGAATTGTAAGAAATGTTACAACCTGTCTGCGGTCAACCGCCCTAATATCAGGAAAAGGAATTAACCAAAATACTCGCTGTAGCTATAGATGTCTCCATCTGCGGGAGTATCTCCCGTATAGAGAACGGGAGCCGAGGTCACGATCACGTCGGACTCTTCGAGAGAAACGATCTCAACGAAAGCAGATACATATTTTTTCATTTTCACAAATCCTCCTTATTGTGTAACGGTAACGGATGCCGTGCCGGATACACCGTAAACGGTGATGCCATCATTGGTAACGACGTACGGGGTAACGGTAAATACGGTCACGTCCGCGGGAACGTCTGTCAGAACGATCGCAAGGAAATGACCGTCCTCGGTTTCATAGCCGTATTTGGTAATACCAACCGAGTTGGTTGTGTTTCCAAGCTTCTCGTTAATGGAATTGTAAACGTGCGTTGCGGGAATGGTAGCTTCCTTATTACCGATCTTCACGATAACGCCAGCCTCTTTGTAATTGGTGCTATTGATAAAGCCAACGAAACGAACGTCATACTCGCCCGTCACCGTTTCGGGATTGGTTTGGAATGCGAGCATTTCCAGATTTGCCACGTTGCGTCCCTTCAGTGCATTGGAGGGCATGGGGCAAGTGTCGGTGATCGTCCAATTGACGCGGTTCGCCTCACTAAAGAGCGCGGGCAAATTCTTTGCGCCGTTGGCGCCGCCAAGTTCCATGCCGTTGATATTAACAACACCATCGGTATTTGCAAGACCGGTGTATACGGTAGTATCACAATACAAACCGGTAGCGGTGATGCTGCCTGTTGAATTGCTATCCAAAAGTCCTACGGGAAGCGTATTAGGTGTTACAGAGCCGAGAAGAATACAGTCTTCAATTGTAACGCTACTGTTTCCTTGAGCCGTAAACACACCTACTTTTTCACCTTTTGCAGTCAGATTGCCGGTGTACACACAACGGGTAAAGGTTGCCGTGCTGTCAGTACCGGTCATCAAGCTTTGAGCAGCAAAAGCTGCCACCAATGTAGTGGTGTCGGACGCCGTAATGTCCATTGCTACAACACAATCGGTCACAACAGCCTTTCCCAAGCGACCGCCAATGCCGCCAACTCGCTGACCACCTGCGGAAGTAGTAATACTACCATCAATATAACAATTGGTGACAGTTACTGCGCGATTTGTGTCTACTCCGCTTCCTCCGGTCTGTCCAATGATACCGCCTACATAACTATTTGCTTCGATCGTAGCGTTAACATAGCAATTGGTAGCGGTAATATGAGCACCGGAACCGCCGACCAATCCTCCGGTGTAGTTAGAGGACGTATTGGTAAGAGTCCCATCAAAGCTACAATTTGTAAAAGACACCGTGTTATATGTTCTGGTTGCCCCCACAAAGCCGCCCAATACATTTGAACCCGAAAGTGAACCTTGTACGTGAACATTTATAAACGTCATGTCACCGGAACCGGCTTTGTACCCTACAATCGTGCCTGTACAACCGCTACTTGTAATGGACACCTCTTTAAATGTTACATTTTGGATCGTACAACCGCCACCATTAGGAATAAAGCCCCAGTTGCCGGATGCATTGGGTTTTTCCAATCCCGTAATGGTATGACCTTGACCGTCAAAAATACCATAAAAAGCTACGTTTGAAGCATATACAGCATTCCACTCTTGGGTCAAAGTAATGTCATTTGTTAAAACAATTGTTTTCCCTTCAAAAGTATTTGTTTCCAAAAGTTGACCGAAGGTAAGCAGATCGTCTTCATCATCGATGTTGTAATCATCTGTACCGAAAACGGTGGTATCTTCTGCGCTCACGCAGACAGAGAGAGGTGCCATGAGAGAAAGGATCAATACGAAAGTGAGTAAACATGAGATAAACTTTTTCATTTGAGTTTGCGCCTCCATTTTTTATTTTTTTTGTTTTTTATTTGGGGTGTGCCGCCCTCTATGGGGTTAGGTGGTGGCAGGGAAAATCTATGATTTCAAATTCGTTATTCCGAATCTGTAAATCAGTCTTCTTTCTTTTTGAGAAGCATTGCCGCACCTGCAACCATGATGATTGCCGATACGCCGCCCAGAACGACGGATGCGCATCCCCTCTCCTCTGCT
>JAGANE010000291.1 GCA_017624395.1 Clostridia bacterium | reverse complement strand
GAAAATAGGTAAACAGATAGGACTCCCATTCCACCGCACCGTCTATGGGGAACCAATAGGAATGATAGCGCAAGCCCATCGGTAAATAAAAAACGTCTCCCGCCTCCAATAACATTTCTTCCTGTCTGTCACTTACAAGGCGTGCATGTCCTTTGCGCATTCTTGCAAGAAAATGACAGTCGATCCCCATGGAATTATCGCTATGCTTTTCATGCTTAAAGGAGAGGAGACGAAAAAGGAATGATTTGTAGAAAAGTATATTATTCATTTCGTTTTCCTTTGAATTTCTTAATAAATTTGTAGGATCGTATCTCTTTTTTACAGTATAGCATATTGCGTTTTCTTTGTCAAGATGATAAAATAAAAATATAAAACCAAAACAGTGAGGAAGCCGTTATGAAGAACCAACATATTTTATTTACTTCTCCGTGTGTCGCAGAGCTTTTGGATTGCGCAATGCCTGCGGTGCAGGAGGGGGAGGTGCTGGTCAAATTGGTACGCTCCACCGTCAGTGCGGGAACTGAGCGTGCAAATTTGGTCGGAGATCCCAACGTCCGTCCCGTCAAGGGCAAGGAGGTTCCTTTTCCACGTCAATCGGGATACAGCAGTGCAGGTATCGTAGTAGAGATTGGAAGCGGTGTGACGAATGTAAAGGTTGGGGACCGCGTGGCTGTCTCATGGTCGGTACATTCAGCCTTTTGCAAAATCAAGCAGCAAAACGTTTACCGCCTGCCCGATGAAATCGGGTTTGACGAGGCGGCGCTCGTTCATATTGCAACCTTTCCTTTGGCGGCGATTCGCAAATGCCGATTGGAGATTGGAGAATCCGCAGTGATCATGGGCTTAGGGGTATTGGGCTTGGTGTCTATCGGACTTTTGCGAGCTGCGGGAGCAGTACCGATCATTGCGGTAGATCCCGTGGAAAGCAAGAGACGTCAAGCGCTGGCGCTTGGGGCGGATTACGCGCTTGATCCGTTTGCTCCCGACTTTGCTCAAACCGTCAAGGAACTGACGGGAGGAGGCGCCAAGATTGCTTTGGAGATCACGGGTAACGGCAAGGGCTTGGACGGTGTCCTTGATTGCATGGCAAAGTTTGGGCGTGTGGCTTTGTTGGGCTGTACCCGCAATTCGGATTTTACCATTGATTACTATCGCAAGGTACACGGTCCCGGCATTACTTTGATTGGTGCGCATACGGTCGCACGCCCCAAAAACGATTCCTCCGATGGCTGGTGGACCGAAGCAGACGATGCCAATGCTGTTTTGCGTCTGCTGGCGGCAAAGCGGTTGAATTTTTCCACCTTGATTGAGGAAACCCACTCGCCCGTTGAGGCACCCAAGGTCTATCACCGCCTTGCTACCGAAAAAATCTTTCCCATCGTACAATTTGATTGGGAACAAATATAGAAGGGAGTTGATTGATATCAAACCGATCAGAATTGCGCAAATCGGTATCAACCGACACAGTCATGCCCCCGAGGTGTTCCACACTCTAAAGCTTCATCCCGAGCTGTTTGACGTGGCAGGGTATGCCTTGGTAGAGGATGAACGCATCACCTGCGCCGATAAATTAACGGTTTTTGAGGGCTTTTGCGAATTGACTTTGGACGAAATTTTAAACGATCCGACCATTGAAGCCGTAACCGTGGAGACCGATGAAATTCATTTGACCAAATATGCGCAGATGGCAGCGGATCACGGCAAACACATTCATATGGAAAAGCCGGGCAGTCAAAACACCAAGGCATTCGAACGGCTTGCAAGAACGCTTCAAGCAAACGGCAAGGTCTTTCATGTCGGATATATGTACCGATACAATCCCGTCGTCTCCGATGCGATAGCACGCGCCAAGGCGGGGGAATTTGGAACGGTCTACAGTGTGGAGGCACATATGAGCCGATGGGATTACAAAATCACACGCGAGTGGTTTGGCAGCTTTCGGGGAGGTATGATGTTTTACCTTGGCTGTCATTTGATCGATCTTGTATTGCAGATACAGGGGATTCCCCAAAGCGTGATTCCGCTCAACACCGCAACGGGACTGGACGGTGTCAATACCGAGGATCTTGGATTTGCCGTACTGCAATATCCAAACGCCGTTTCGGTGATCCGTATGGGAGGAACCGAGGTCGGAGGATTTCAGCGCCGCCAGCTTGTGATCTGCGGCTCCAAACGAACCGTGGAGATCAAGCCGTTGGAGGCAAGTGCTCCCAAAACCATTTCCAACGGTGCCAAATATATGTTATTTGCCGAAAAAACAGAGCGATTTGTGGGAGAGGACGGACACACCAAGGAAACGCATGTCAAGAGTGAAGTGTTTCAACGCTACGAGGCAATGCTTTTGGCGTTTGCCGATATGGTGCACGGCAACAAGAAAAACCCCTATACCTACGATTATGAGATCGAACTGTTCAAAACCATTATGAAATGCTGCGGTACAGAATAAATGAAAGGAAACAAGATCCATGAAAGCAATATTGATTGATCAAGCAGACAAAAGTCTGCATTGGAGCGAGGTTCCAACCCCCACGCCAAAGGCTGACGAGGTATTGGTAAAAATTGAAGCTGCCGCGCTCAACAGAGCCGATCTGATGCAAAGAGAAGGCGACTATCCGCCCCCTCCGGGTGCCCCCGAATGGATGGGCTTGGAGATTGCGGGAACCGTCATGGAAATGGGTGAGGAGGCAAAGCAGAAATCCGATTGGAGGATCGGAGACAAGGTCTGCGCACTTCTTGGCGGTGGCGGATATGCCGAATACGTTGCAGTGCGTTACGATATGCTGATGCCGATTCCCGAAAATTGCTCCATGATCGAGGCTGCCGCCATGCCCGAGGCATTTGCTACGGCATATCTCAATCTGTTTATGGAGGGGAAGATTCAAGCAGGCAATACGCTTTTGATGAATGCGGGAGCAAGCGGTCTTGCAAGCGTGATCATTCCCATGGCAAAGGCGTTTGGGATCCGTGTCATCACCACGGTGTTGTCGGATGAAATTGCTGCGGCAATCACCCATCTTGGTGCCGACGTTGTGGTGAATACGAGCAAGGAAAACATTGCCGAGGTTTTGAAGCGAGAGATGGAAAACGGACATCCCGTTGACGTTGCCATTGATTGCCTTGGCGGCGATATCATGGGGAAATGCCTGCATTATCTTTCTCACGGAGCGCGCTGGATCATGATTGCCTCCTTGGCAGGAAACATGACCGAGATCGATCTTAAAAACATCTATGTCCGCAATGTCCGTATTATTGGAAGCACGCTACGCTCGCGGACGCCGGCAGTAAAGGCGGAGATCCTTGCCTCTCTTGTGCGCGATGTTTGGCCCAAGGTTTCCAAGGGTGAGGTCAGACCTACGGTTTACAAGGTTTTGCCGATCACCGAGGCGGAGGCGGCGCACGATATTCTTTACCGCGGTGAAAACGTGGGTAAGGTCGTGTTAACAATTTGATTTCAAGAACAAAAAGACAGAAGTCCTTTCTTTTTTGGAAATGGACTTCTGTCTTTTTTCTTATGCAAGCTTTGCCAGCTCTCCAACTGCGTTTTGGGAACAGATCAGTGCGGCATGCTCGCGTATGTAAAGGCGCAAAAGCGAGGCGTTTTCAATGCTCCCGTACTCTACGATAAAATCCAACTCCTCAGGAGTGGAGAAGGGGGAATTGGTCTGCACCGTCAAAAATAGGAAGTACGCCCCTTTTTCGTCCTTATATGCGGTGCTGTCACTGATAAAGCCAAGCTCCGAGAGACGTCGGCAGACCTGCAAAAGATGGGGCAGCGCCTCAAATCGGTAGGCACAATCCTTTTTAAAGCTTCCACCGTGTTTTTTAAAGGGACGTACCTGCATGGATTCCTTGGGGGGAGAGAGGGCTGCGGAAATTTGTGAGGTGTGAGGGGAATGATCCGATTCCTCGCTTGAGAGATTGCTGATAAACATTTCACATCCCCCCTCGCGAGACGGAAAATACTGTACCGAGAGGTGGCAATCGTCGGCGTCAAAGCCCGTTTGTGTGCGAATTTCTCTTAGCAATAGCCGAAATGCACGGTGCATCTGCATACTGTCCTCTCCAAAGCTGTCGGCATTCAATTCAAAGTGACACATATCCGTAGGGGTCAGCATGATTTTCAATTTTCGATCACTGATGCGGATCAATTCCATGCCAAAGTTACTCCTTTCGGGAAAATAGAACCGATAGACGAAAAAGCTCTTATTTATATTATAATCAATTCGTCGGAAAATGGAACCCCTAAAAATATGGTAATTTTCGTTGACGGCGCGACGGTTCTGTGATATAATATAGAAAAACACATGAAAAAAGGAAAAAAGGAGTGTGAGGGGAATGCAAAGAGTGTTGGACGTGGCAACCATGCGCAAGAGCGACGCCGAAACGATCCGCGGCGGCATATCGGGCAGGGAGCTGATGTGGCGTGCGGCAAGAGGCGTGTTTGAAAGCTACCCGTGGCAGGGGCGCGTTGCCATTGTTTGTGGGAGCGGCAACAACGCGGGTGACGGTTTTGCCTTGGCACTGCTCCTAACAGATGCCAAAATTGATTGCACCCTGTTTTTGCTTTCCGAGCGCTTTTCTGCCGATGGCGCGTATTATTATGGAAAATGCAAGGAAATCGGCGTGAAAGTCTCTGCTTTTTCCCAAAAAGGGGATTTTTCGGAATACACCGAAATCGTGGATTGCATTTTTGGTACGGGCTTTCGCGGTGATGCCGAGGGGCTTGCCGCCGATGCGATCCAAGCGATCAATCAAAGCAATAAGACCGTAATATCGGTTGACATCAATAGCGGACTCAACGGAGACAACGGATGTTCTTCGCTTTGTGTCCGATCCCATCTTACCGTTTCCGTCGGCTTTTATAAAAACGGACATTTTCTCAACCAAGCCAAGGACATGATCCAACGGCACATCAATGTGGATATCGGTATAGGGCTGCACGGTGCTTGTCGCTATCTTTTAGAGGCTCGGGACGTTGCAAATATTTTAAAGCCGCGCCTGCAAAACTCGCACAAGGGGGATTACGGATATGTTTCGATCCTTGGCGGCTGTACCCAATACTCGGGAGCGGTCAAGCTTGCCAATTTAAGCTGTGCCGCCCTGCGGTCGGGGTGCGGTGTCGCACAGCTGATCGTTCCGCAAAGTCTTGCCGTAAGTGTCTCTCCCTATTTGTTGGAAAGCACGCTGGCACTCCTGCCCGACAAGGATGGACAGATGTGCTTTGATCCCGCCGCACTTGACCGTGTGTTGGAAAAGCAAAAGGCGCTTGCTATTGGAATGGGATGGGGAAATTCTCCCCAAAATCAACCGATCCTGACATACATTTTGCAAAATTACGCAATTCCTCTGGTCATTGATGCAGACGGACTCAATACACTTGCAAAAACCGATCTCCTGCTTTTAAAGCAAACAAAATGTCGCGTTCTTTTGACGCCGCACGCCAAGGAAATGGAGCGGCTTTCGGGAATTCCGATTGCGCAAATCATTCAGGATCCTATTGGGATTGCCGAGCGTTTTGCAAAGGAATACGGCGTGACCTTACTCCTTAAGGGGGCGACTACGGTGATTACCGACGGAGAGCGCACCTATCTTGTAGACCGAGGCTGTGCAGGCATGGCGACCGCGGGAAGCGGTGACGTGCTATCGGGAATTTTGGTGGGATTGCTTGGATATGCAGAGTGTACCCCCCTCACTGCGGCTTGCGGTGCTTACATTGCAGGCAGAGCTGGGGAATTGGCACAGGACGATGTCAATCCCATCAGCATGACAGCGTCCGATACCGTGTCACATATCGTGGCGGCAATTACGGAGATCATAAAAGAAAATTCATGCTGTTGATAAAGCAAGAATTGTTTGTCCATTGATGTCCTTTATTCAGTAAAAGTTCTGAAAAAGGGGAGCGCGAGGGGGAGAAACTCTTTCAAGAGTTTCTCCCCCTCGCATTATCATTTTATCATTGATCCATCAAAACATTGCTTGATCGACGTTATCCAAAGAGTCAAACATAAAGTCGGGACGGTCAGCAGGCGCAGCGGCTTCAACGTCAGCGGGTTGTGTTTCACCCGAGAGGACGAGGACTGCGGTCACGCCGTGGCGGCGACCAATGGCAATGTCCGTATAAAGACGGTCACCAAAGATGCACATTTCTTCCTTTTTACAGCCCGTTGCTTCACAGATCATTTCCACGGTCTCACGGTAGGGCTTGCCAAAATAGGTGGGCGTCTTTCCCGTAGAGGCAGTGACAAATGCCGCAATGGCACCGCTATCGGGAATAAATCCCGTTTCGGTGGGACAGTTAAAATCGGGGTGTGTGGAAAGATATTCGGCACCGCCGCGTACCAAACGGCAGGCATTGTCAAGCTTTTGATAGGTCAAGGTCGTGTCAAAGCTTGTAATTACAATGTCGGCAGCTTCCTCATCACCGTTCAGCAGGGAAATTCCTCTTTGACGGAAGTTGTTGACAAGATCGTCGGTTCCCACAAGATAAACGCTTTTTCCTTGGCGGTGACGGAGCAAAAATTCAATGGTGACGTCTCCCGAGGTCATAATTTCATCCATCGTCGGCTCAAAACCAAGACGCGTCAGCTTTTGCAGATAAAAATCGGGAGAGTGGGAGGCATTGTTGGTAAAGAACAACACCTTTTTACCGTTCTTGCGCAGATTTTTGATAAAACGAATGGCAAATGGGAATACACGGTTGCCAAGATAGATGGTACCGTCCATATCAAAGATGTACAGCTTTTTGTTGTTGAGAATCGAAATATCGGGATTTGTAAATTGCATATCCGTACTCCTCAAAGTGTAATTTGATCAATGCCCAGCGCATAGGAGATCGGAAGAGCACACG
>JAGANE010000290.1 GCA_017624395.1 Clostridia bacterium | reverse complement strand
GGAGAGCCAAAGCACCGTGTAGCGATCCTTCAGATCCTTGGCATACAAAATCGCATCGTGCAGCGTTTCTTTGCCGTAAAAATCTTCAAACGCACAAATATCAAGTCCAATATCGTTGACATATTCAAGCATGGTTTGATAATCAGGGGCCTCCGCAAGCAGATTGCAGATCTCGTTCCAATGCGCTTCAAAAATTGCGGTGTCAAGATCGGCATAAAGACCAACCTTATCCTGCAGAGCAATGATGCCGTCGGCGGCAGTGGAATAGATTCTTCCAATTTCATCTTCCCATGCCTTGCGGTCATGCCGATAGGCTGCAAAGGGAGGACGGAACGAGAGGATCTTTTCGCGCAACCGAGCGGTTACTGCGGCGGCATAAAGCACGTCGATGCCGTGCAGATAGTAGGGCTTTTGATTGAGCAGACCCGTGATCTCAAAAAAGTGAGAGAGGTGATGCTCACTGCCCGATGCGGGACGGGAATTGCCAACGTAGCTCATCATCACGCCCACCATTACAAGCCCCTCCATCAGGTTGCCAATGGCGTCCTGATCACGGGAAAGCAGTGCTTTTGCCGTGTTTTCGGTCTTTTTTACGGTGTCCATTACCGTGTCGTAAACGTATTGGCAAAAATATTCACCGCGCAAAAGATGCGCCAGCTTCCAGTCGTTAAGGCAGGAGTATTTTCCAACAATGTCTCCGTATCCCGAGCGGATCATATCCATGGGAGCGGTGCTGACAACGCTGCTCTCGGCAACAATGGCGTAAGGAACACGCGCGTTGAGCGTGACCTTCATTTCTTCCAGAATCAGAGCCGCACCAACCGAGGCATAGCCGTCCATCGAGGGCGCGGTAGCAACAATGCCGTAGCGCATGTGATGGATAAAGGAAACGTGCTTGCAAAGGTCATTGATCACGCCGGATCCAATTCCGAGAATAAAATCGGTGCCATTGGTCATGCAGGCTTCGATCTCTGCAATCGCGTTTTCATTGGGGACCACAATCTCCTTGCCAAAGATCTTTTCCGAGGTGACCTTTGCTCCCAAAAGCGCTTTGATACGGTCACCGCAAAGCGGGTAGGTGTTGCCGTCAGCGATCAAAAGAATACTTTGATAGGGGGCGCAAATTTCGGGCAGTTTTTCCAAAACGCCGTCACCGATCTCCACGTAGCGAATGTCACAAGGATGATCCTTGCCGCAGGAACAGTCGTGCTTACCGTTTAAAATGCTTTTGATGTTCATATGTATTTCCTTTCCAAAATCAAATCTTGATCAATACTGCGCGGCAGGGCGCACCGTCGCACCCACCAAGCTTGATGGGCGCGGCATAAAGCTGATAACGTCCCTCGGGAATGTCACGAAGCAGAGCACCCTCCAAAACCACGATCTCCGCACCGAGCAAAATATTGTGAACCTCGCAGGAGCCGATGCTCAATCCCTCGGCGCCAAGAAAGAGGATCTCTTTTTGAACCAAAAGACGGGCGGTCTCCTCGTCGATGTGATCACAATGGGAGAACAAAATGCGCTTTGCGTCGGTTTCGGCAATTCTTTTTTTGTTGTCATATCGGATGACCTCGCACTCACCGATGCAAGCAGAGAGGGAAAGCTCGTCAATGGCTTTTCCGTTGGGGAGACGGCGAAAGGGGGCGTCAATGTGTGTGCCGTTGTGCGCGTTCATTGCAAACTTGGTGGCATTGGAAATATCGCCCGTT